>JAYVXN010000445.1:0-3588 GCA_043785085.1 Bdellovibrionales bacterium
TGAAATCGAAGACAACCGCATTCCTTTTCCACGTGCCAAATTTTTCGCCAGCAAAGCTTCCTAAATCCCAAGACCCCGCCTAAAGTCTTGTAAAGAGACGGGGACCCCGCTAAAACGAAAGCGTGCTATTCAGTTGTAAGATCAGCCATTCAATTGTGAGCTATTTAGATCGCCGTGGAGAAGACCTGCAAAGTCTTTACGAACACAGCGATTGGCCGGCGGAGTTTCTTCGCGATCCGTCGTATTGGCTAGAAGCTCCTAAAATGGAAAGCCTCCTGCGGTTTTTCAAAAAAGAATTCGCGCATACCGTGAGTGACGGCAGCTTCATTCGTGAAGTCGGTCATCAATGCAAAGACTTACGCTCTTGGGGTGTTTTAGACAGCGTCTTGCGCATGGTGCAGAGTCCGAAAGATTTATTTGCCCAGCCCGAGCGGTTTTTGTCGTATTTTATCTCGCCCGCACCGCCAATTGGTAATTTACGTCGCGATTTTGATTCAGTTCGGTTTGAAATTCCGATTTCAAGTTCCGAATATCCGCTCGTAGTCGAGTACCTCAGTGCGGCTTTTGAAGCCTTGCCAACCTACATGGGAAAACCCATGGCGCATGTCGAATGGTTGGACTCTAAAATTCTCGTGCGCTGGTCTGACCAGCAAGTCAGCTTTTTTGATGAAGGTAAAGATACCGAGCACAGTCTGCACCCGGAACTCTTGCAGAATATTCTCATCAATCTTGAGAATAGCCAAAAGCAACTTGAAGAAACCAAGCGTTTACTTTTGGCCAAAGATGTCGAAGTGCAAGATCTGCGTAAGCAACTGAGCCAGCGGAGCCAATCAGTCGCGGCCATCATTAAATCGCCCGCGCGTGAGTCGCGACAGGGGCAAATGCTCGGCATTCCTCTGAAACGGGACTTGGCCGCAGAATATTTGGGCGATTGGGCCGAGGAGCATTTTGCAGATTTCAGTACGCGAGAAAGCTTTGGCCAAGTACTAGGTGAAGTCACCAACGATATTTACCGTCTCAATGATTACATGGCGCGTGCGCAGCAACTGGTTACTATTTTAATTGGCCAAAGCCGTGGTTCGCCTCAGGTGCAAGAGGCCATGCGCCGCATGGATTGGGCGTTCGTGCAAACTGAAGCACCGGTGTTGGCTCGGACCGCCGCCCAGAAATTAAAAGAAACACAGAAGTTGATTAAAACAATGCCAATCAATTCGTCTGTCGATCAGAAGCAATCTCCTTCTGACTCTCTGAATTCGATTTTGAATTCAGGGCCCGAACAGACCCTTTAACGGAGTCATTATGTCAGATATTATTGCAACACATGCTCGTGAAATTCTCGATAGTCGCGGTAACCCGACAGTCGAGGTCGAAGTTTTTCTTTCTAGCGGAGCTATGGGTCGTGCGGCAGTCCCAAGCGGTGCGAGCACAGGTGCTCATGAAGCAGTCGAATTGCGTGACGGCAATAATAAACGTTATCTCGGTAAGGGAGTGACGGCCGCGGTTTCGCACGTCAACGATACAATTGCCGAAGAAGTTTTGGGACTCGAAGCGCAGGATCAGGTCACTCTTGATCGCACGCTCCGTGCTCTGGATGGCACGCCCAATAAAGCCAAGCTTGGCGCCAACGCGATTCTTGGCGTTTCAATGGCGGCCGCAAAAGCGGCGGCGACGGAAACTGGACTGCCGCTTTATCGCTATATTGGTGGCACTAATGCCTGTCGTCTGCCGGTTCCGTTGATGAACGTTCTCAACGGCGGCGCCCATGCCGACAATGGCTTGGATGTGCAAGAATTCATGATTGTCCCGATGATTGACGGCAAATTTCGCGAGTCTCTCCGCGCGGGTGCTGAGATTTTTCACACTCTTAAAAAAATTCTCGGCAAAAAAGGTTTAGCCACCGCTGTCGGTGACGAGGGCGGATTTGCTCCGCGTTTGAAAAATAATCGTGAGGCTCTTGAGCTTTTAGTCGAAGCCATTTCGACGGCTGGCTACAAGCCGGGCCAGGATGTGTTTTTGGCACTTGATGTGGCGGCCACCGAGCTGTTTTCTGAAAACCGCTACAAGTGGGAAGGTGAGAAAATCACATCAGCTGAGCTTGGTAAAATCTATGCGTCTTGGGCAAGCTCGTTTCCGCTGATTAGCATTGAAGATGGTTTTTCTGAAGACGATTGGACAGGCTGGATTGATTTCACCAAGGCGCAAGGTTCGAAATTGCAGCTAGTCGGTGATGATTTGTTCGTGACCAATCCGGAGCGCGTACAGCGCGGAATCAAAGAAGGCGCTGCGAATGCACTTTTGGTGAAGGTCAACCAAATTGGCACTTTGACCGAAACCTGTGATGCGGTCTCCTTAGCCCAGCGACATCAGTATCATACGATCATGTCGCATCGAAGTGGCGAGACTGAAGATACCACGATTGCCGACTTGGCAGTGGCTCTGGGCTGTCAACAGATCAAGACCGGCAGTTTGTGCCGAACGGATCGGGTGGCGAAGTACAATCAGCTCCTGCGCATCGAAGAAGAGCTCGGCGAAAGTGCCATTTATTGGGGCGCTGAAGCTTTCAGAACATAATTGCGGGACTAAAAATTCGGGCATAGGTCGAGTGCGAATTTCTTGCGGCTGCGTTCGCGCTCGAGCAGAATATAGATATGCTAAAACAGCTGGTTCGCGGTTTCTCTGAGCTTTTAAATCAACCGATGAAAGTCCTGTGGATTTGCATGGGTTTGGTTTTCGCTAGTGTTATCCTTGATGGCAGCTTTTTACGTCTTTATGGCCTCTACCGCGATCACCAACACATCCTGAATCGAATTGAAGATGGTAAACTTCGCTCAAAGCAGTTGGAGTTTCGCATTCATGAAGCTCAACAGCCTGAGTTTATCGAACGTCAAGTACGCGATCAATTTGATCTGGTTAAGGAAGGCGACCTGGTGTTTGTTTTCTCTGATGAGGCGGGTTCTTAGACGTCAATCGTGGCTTTTTAGCCATAATGTGGCTTTTTGCCACTGGTTTGACTTAGGTTTTATGAAGTGTCTGGGCTAATTCTTTATTTCACTTGCGCAAAGTTTTGTGTAGAATTAGATATAGATTATCCACAAGAAATTCAAATCAAGATAAGGCCTCAAGAGGGACAAAACGGCTAGAAACCAGCTAGAAAAGGGTGAGGGTTAGTTTAGTGAATTGGACGGCCTCAGAACTACGTCAGCTCCGATATCGACTCGGATGGAGTCGCGCCGAAATGGCTCGGCATCTGGCTTGTGACACCATGACTATTCTCGCCTTTGAAATCGGCGAGCAGAGTCCCGAAGGCAATAGCCGCAAGAAACTCATTGAAATTTTGCAGACCGCAGAGAGCTGTCGCGCCCGAGTTCAACGGCGGGCGATGGCCGAAGTGATCATGCGTGATCGCGGCCTTCAGCAGATTCATGACACTGACTTAACGGCGTGCCTCGACGAAGCCTTCAAAAAAAATATCTAGCAGGCTCTTGCTTGCGCTAAATTCTCAATTCCTCATGACTCTATATTGACGCCTGAATGGCGAACGCGTACGAATTTAGGTCGCATTTGCGGCCACAAAAAGGAGTTACGCGT
>JAYVXN010000446.1:0-3585 GCA_043785085.1 Bdellovibrionales bacterium
AGTTCTGCCATCCTGTCTCCCATTACCTCATTTTACCTCATTTGATCAGTCTCATACTTTATGATGCTGGTTAGCGCGACGCAAGCCGTTTCCACACGAAGGACTTGTGCACCTAACGTCACTGGCTGAAGTCCGAATTGTTGAAATGTTTGGACTTCGTTTTCGGAGAAACCGCCCTCGCTGCCAATGAAAAGCCAGACTTCAGTACAGTTTTTAATTCGCGCCAGGCCTTCTTTCGCTGTGAGAACCCCCTGGCCCTCATAGGCGAATAGACCCCCCGCATTAGATCTTCGGTTAAAGTCTTGCAATATATTTGCAAGACTTTCGACTGGTTCAAGACTCATCCAGTCGCCACGCCCCGATTGTTGCGTGGCTCCCTGGATAATCTTCTGCCACCGAGGTGCCTTTTTTTCTAGCACGTCATCTTTCTTGCGAAGAAAGCTGAATTCCGAAAAAAACGGGTGAATCGAATGAACCCCGAGTTCAACAGACTTCTCCACAACCGCTTCCAGAGTCGGAAAGCGTGGGAGCGACAGTGCCAGATGCAAATGTGGTCTTGGGAGTTCTGGGATTTGCCGTATTTCTAAAACTTGTGCTCGGGAAAAGTGTTTGGCTTCTTCGATAATTTCGACCAAAAATGCTTGGCCATTTTCATTCAGCACCTCAAACTTCGCCCCGAGATGAAGTCGGCAGACGTCACGGATATGATGGAGGATCTCCCCACTGATCTTCACTTCATTATCTGAAATAAATTCTTTCGGAACCCAGTAACGGCGCATGCGGCAATACTCCTCGTCCTGGAATGTTTCTTGCTCATCATATTTACAGTGAGCGCACCATTCCTATAGGACGTAATTTCTGAGGCTTTTAAAGGCCTTAATGGTCACGTTGTCAAAAGAATTGACAGTCTCTTTGTCTGAAAGGAATTTTTATGAAATTCAAATTGTCGATCGCCGCCCTAAGTCTCTTGGCCACATCTGTTCTGGTTATTTCCTGCGGACAAGGCAATCGGCAAACCAGTTATGCAAAAGGCTCACGCCCATATGGTTTAGACAGCAATAGGCGCCATGGTTTGGCTAAAACAAACGTAATGGCGACTTATGAGTTTAAAAACCCAGGTTGCACCACAGGGATTCAACGATTTGAGTCAGCGCCGAAGCTCTGTAAAGCCCTCAAGGATAAAAAAATCAATAATGACTGTGCAGAAAATGAGCGGCGCTCAAAATTTCTCGCTGAATGCAAAGGTGACTGGAGCGTGACCGATCTCGGCATCAGTGTGGCGCCGACGAGTCTGACCTGCAAAGGTGTTCTTAAAAATGCAAAAGAGCGCACCGACATCGACAAGACCATTCGTTGGGACGGAAAAGACAATGCAACCATCGTCCTCTTGAGTAACGATGAGAGTAAAAACAAAGGCGAATACTCCGTCGGATTTAATTTACCCAAAGCCTCTGGCGACGTAGCCACTTATGAGCTCGTCGGCAGCAATATTGACGTTGTCAAAACCGTGAAATTCTCGGGCTCAGTGAAAACAAAATCTGGCTTGTTTGTCGTTGAAACCCTGCCGCGCGGAGTGAGCCTCGAATTGAGCTGCGGGCCGCATGGTACCTCAGAACTTGCCTTGAGTACCAAACCCACTTTTCATTGCGAAGGTGACGTCACAACAAAAGATGGCGCGAGCCATGGTAAAATTGATGAAACGATCGCCTGGGAAACTGTGCAAGTCGCCAAAAATCCCTTGCCGGTTCAAAAAATAAATGAGTCCGGCGCATTAGACGGTACTCGCCTCACTGAAAAAGAAATGGCGTCGATCTACCTGACCCTGAAACCGCATCACGACAATCTTCTCAAAATGGAATTGTCGAGCGAAAATCTCGACGGCCACATCAATGTGAAATCCGTGTCGACCGGCCATTCGGTGTCATTCCATTTCGCCTCGAGTGAGGATAAGAGTCAGTACTCCGTGCGCTGTCAGATGGTTGATTAGGCACACCCCAGGACTAGATTTTTTCAAACTCGTGGACCTTTTCCGAGAAGTTCGAAAAACTAAATAGATGAACAAATCAAAAGCCACGATTCTCGACCTTCCAAAAGAAAAACCCACCGGCGAACACGTCAATCTTCTGCAGTTGTCCTCAGCGAGGATCAAAGATGAAAACGATCAAGAGGTGACGGTCGGACATCTCTGGAAAACCAATACCGCCATTTTGATTTTTTTACGGCACTTCGCCTGTATCGCCTGCCGGGCTCATGCAGCCCAGGTTTGGAAGACGCGCACGCAATATGAAAAAAATGGTGCCAAAATTCACTTTATTGGCAATGGTGCGGCTTCAATGATCAAGGTTTTCAAAGAAGAGCTCGGTATTTTAGATGCACCCATGTACACCGATCGCGAGCTCGTCAGTTTTCGGGCGGCGGGATTTAAACGCGGATTTCTGGCGTCGATGGGACCAAGGTCAATGGCCAACCAAGTGAAGCTTTTGACCGAAGGGCATCGGCCAGGAACTCCGCAAATGGGTGTGGGCGATCTCTGGCAGCTGGGTGGCATTCTTGTGATAAAGCCGACTGGCCGGGTGGCCTATCACTATATCAGTGTCGCACAAGGTGATTTTCCGCCAGAAGAAGAAATTCTCAAACTCCCTTGGGATTCGACTCGCTAACTAAAAGAGCGCCGACCCATTCGCCGTCATTCAAGCGCTCCACGAGTTTGACTCTGCCGTCGGCGAGAAACGCTTCAAAAAACTGCGTCGCTCGATCGCTGAGAATCCCTGACAAGACTAGTTTGCCACCTGGCTTTAAGACTCGTAAAAGCTCTGGTCTGATATCCAATAGAACTCCATCAATAATATTGGCGACCACGATATCGTAAGACTGCTGAACTTCTTCGATATTGGACTCTGGCACCGCCACCGCTTCGCTTGAATTTAAAAGCAAATTTTCTCTGGCCACCCGTCTGGCTTCGGGATCATTATCGATCGCAACCACCGGAGTCGCACCCAGTTTATGCGCGACCATCGCTAAAACACCCGTCCCTGTGCCGACGTCTAAGACGCTCAACCCTTGGCGAACTTGCGGCGCTAGAAGACGCGCCGCCAGTCGCGTGGTTTCATGGGTGCCGGTTCCGAATGCCATCCCGGGGTCCATCAATAAAACTTGTTTTGCCTCCATGGGCCGTTCACACCAGCTCGGAACAATCCAAAACGGTTCAACAAAGAGAAATGGTTTAAAGCCCTTCTTCCATTCCGCCAGCCAATCTTTATTGGGTTCAATATGGACAGAGGCGCGCACACCAGAAAATTCGGACTGAAGTTTGAGAAAAAATTCTTCGCTTGGCCGTAGCGAAAAAAACACATTCACATCAAAATACGGTGAATCGATGACGTCTGGATGAAAGCGCACATCCGGCTGAGAATAGGACAAGTCTTCCGAGACACCTTCAGCGCCGTTTTCGAAGCAAAAGTAGGTGAACTCGTCTTCTTTTTGACGAGGTAATCCATGTACGACGACGCGACAGTATTCGCTGCTCATGACTTTCCTGATCTCGGGCCATGCGAAAAATCAGCGGCTTGGCAGCCCTTAATTTTT
>JAYVXN010000447.1:0-11510 GCA_043785085.1 Bdellovibrionales bacterium
TCTCATGACGTACATCGAAGCCAATCAAATCGAAGGCACCTTTGGAAAACGTGAACGGCAGATTTTTGCAAGCAATCCGGAATGGTATCGCTGTGAGTATGGCTAATTCAACTACCGCAAGCCGATATTGATCTTCACCTTTTGCTCAAAATCATCGACGACTTCGTAGACCATCGGCAAAATGACCAGCGTCACCAGCGTTGAAAATAACATGCCGCTGATGATGACAATACCCAGGCTTGAATACGGAATCCCCATGATCTTCGCCTTACCGAGCGCCACTGGCAAGACCCCGATCACCTGAATCGACATTGACATCAAGACTGCTTTGAATCGTCGCGCGCATCCCAGAACCACCGCGTCTTCACGGCGGTAGCCTTGCGCCCGCAAGGTATTGATTAAATCGATTAAGATGATCGCACCGTTGACGCCGCTGCCGACTAAAATCACCAAACTCAAGCGGGCCATGACATCGAGATCCATGCCGAATAACACTAGGCCCACGATGCCAAATAAAATCGCGAGTGGAATTGTAAAGAGCAACGCAAACGGCATAAAAAAGGATTCGAGCATTCCGCCCAAAAGAAGGTAAATGAGCACAAGGGACAAGCCAATGATGAAATTTCCTTTTTCTTGCATTTCTTGAACTCGTTGATCGGCATCGTTTTTCGGCACACCGTAGCCGTTGGGAAATGTTTCACGGCGAAACAATGATTGAACCCGATCACGAGCTGAGCGAAAATCGCTTTCCGATAAAGACTCTTGAAAGTAGACAAAGATTTTGCCTGTGGCGATTCCAGAGGTGCGTGAGATATTGCCCGGAAAGTTAAAGGGAATCAGCCGGCCGAGATCGGCAAAGTTGACAAAACTATGTTCGCCGACTTTGATGCGAAGTGCGCGCAAACTTGCAAGATTCCACTCGCCGCTCGCAGGCACCAGATTGATGCGGGCACCAACCACCTGACCATTCAGATTTAAATTACTGACGCTCGCCGACCCCATCGATGCCGAAATAGCCTGCGAAATTTTCGGCAAATCCAAACCGTAATGAACAATGACTTCTTCCTGTGGCAAGAAAATCAAACTAATATTGTCTGATTCATCTTTTTCAAGATGAACTGTCTCGACGCCTTTGACTTGCTTAAACTTCTCGCCCAGGCTCGCGAGTAGATCTGTAATTTGCGCCGTTCGCGGACCAGTGATCTTCAATACTTCCTGGCGCCGGGTTTTGCCGATCGGACCGGCCTCAAACCCCAGCGAAACTGCAACCCCCGGACGCAGCGGAATTTCATCGGCAAATTTCTTCAGCCGCTCATCCAAGCGCTGTAGCTCTTCGTCCTTGTTGGCGGTATCATGCGGATACACCAGGATTGAGCCATTGGCATATTCAGGATTAAAGTCCGAAACGGCAAAGCGAAACTCGGGTTGCAGTGCCAGAATTTTCTTTTCGATATCTTCAAATATTTCTCGGCGTTTTAAGGGATCTGTTTCTGGCGCAAAACGCACGTTGATACTTGAGTAAGGATCTCGGGGCGATTCGATGTCGGTTTGTTGAATTCCGGAAATACTTTTTGTAACAAGGAACAAGAGGACCGCTGTGCCGATGGCAATTGGCTTGCGGCGGCCCTGAATCCAGCGAAACCCCCGCACGATTTTTTCAGAAGTCTCCATTTCTGATTGCGAAGCACCTGAGTCGACACTCTTTGACTTCCAAAACATAGTGATTAGCGGCAGCAGGATCAGGGCCACGACGAGCGACGACGCAAGGCTTGCGAGAATCGGTACTTGAAAGGCTTTGAGAATATCCGTGAAGCTGTCGCCACCTTCAATGAAAGCGACCGGTAAAAAAATAAAGGCGTTCGTGGCCATCGACATTAACAGAGCCTTAGTCACATCACTTGAGGCACGAGCCGCAGCGTCCTGGTGCCTCAACCCAGCGGCTCGCAATTCATCAATACGCCCGACGATCAACACGGCATTATCGACAACCATACCAATGCCAAGAATCAGCCCCGAAAGTGTCAGAATATTTAAACTGACACCCTTCAAATACAAAATAAAAATCGTCAAAAGAAGGGTGCTAGGAATTGAAATCGCAATCAACGCGGTCTGCCGCCAGCGTCGTAAAAACAAGTAGACAATTGCAAACGTGATCAAAACTGATTGATACAAAGCCTCAAAGACATCGCTGATGGCGCTTTTCAGATCGTCGGTCTTGTTAAAGACAAAATCAAAGCCAAGTTTGCTCAGAGGGGAATTGTCATTTTTAATGCGCGCCAAATAGGCTTTGAGATGATTGGTCAAAGCAAATAGATTCGCTGAATCCTTGGCGTAGATTTCAAGAAAGATCGCCATTTCGCCATTTTTTCGAGAGATCTCCTCTTTACTTTTATCAATCACTTTTTCCATGGAGATTTGGCTAATCGAAATCGTTGAGCCCTTACCAAGACTTTGCGACCGAATCTGATCGAGATCCTTCAGCAAAAGACGAGCTTTGATCGCTGTCAAACTCTCACTGTTCGTGAGAGGAGCTGAGCCGAGTGAGTCCTGAAAACTTTGAAACGAGAGAATCGAACTTAAATCGGCGCCTGAAAATCCAGCTTCCTCGGCTCGAGAAATCGGAATGCTGTACTGGTACACCGGTGAGTCCGTCCCGATGATTTCGACTTTTGAAATTTCCGGAATCGCTTCCAGACCGAGACGTAAATCTTCTTTTAAAAGACCGACTGGCGATTGCATCGCACCTTCTTGCGTCACACTCAACTTCAAAACGGCTGACGCTTCTGGATTCAGGCGCGAGATGCTGATCTGGCGCATGTCCAAAATTCCCTTCGACTCAAGATCCTGCAAGGCCTCCTGAAGCTGAAACGAGGCGAGATCCAGATTCGTGTGCGGCCGATAGGTCAACGAAAGCGAAGTACTTCGGCTATTGGTGCTGCTGTTGAACTTAATTAAACCCGGGAGCGTTCGCACCGCGCCCTCAAGTGGCATGGTCAAAGCGAGTTCCTGGCGGTCTGGACTCATCGACTCTTTGGCGTTGGCCCGCAAAAATAGAAAGGGTGGCGTGTTTTCTTTGGGCATGACTTCAATCGGAATCTTCACCCAGGCCGCAATCGAGAGCACTGTCAGTAAAATCATCACTATTGTGACGGCAAAGGTTTTATGACGAATTAAAAAACTAGCCGGAGTCTCCGTGCCGCCGACATTTGGATCACTTGGAGTTTGCACGGGTTGAATCTTTCGTCAATCGTCCGTAAATGATCGGCACAATCAAAACCGTCAGTGCCGTTGAACTGATCAAGCCACCAATCAGAGTCACCGCCAGAGGTTGTTGCATGGCTGCGCCCTGACCAATCGCCAAGGCCATCGGCAAATGCCCGAAGACGTTAGAAGAGGTGGTCACAATAATTGGCCGCATTCTACGCACGGTTGCCTCAGTGATGGCTTCTTTAATGCTTTTGCCCTCGACGACGAGTTGATTGGCAAAATCCACCATGACGATCGAGGTATTGACACTACTCCCTACTAAAATAATCATGCCCACAAAAACCAGGGCCGAAATATTGAGATTGAATAAAATTAAAAATACGGCCACGCCACTCAGGCAAAGTGGTACGGCCATGAGGATAATCGCCGGCTGGATCAAACTCTCAAATTGCCCGGCCAGCATGAGATAAATGAGAAAAACTGAAAGTCCGACGGCAATGAGCAAACTCTTTTGGCTGCGCGCCCGCTCCTCGTCCTGCCCGCCGATTTTCCAGTTGATACCTGTACCTTTGGTTTCTTTCTCGAGAGCACTGCGAATATTTTTAGAAATCGTTTCGAGATTGGATTTATAAAACCCGGCCGAAATTGAGGCCATGCGTTTGCGATTGACCCGCCGGATGGAGCCGAGAATTTTATTTTCTTTAATATCTGAAACCTGATTGAGATAAACCCGTTTTTCATCGTCACCATTGAGCGCCCAGTATTTGACCCGGTCGAGAGAGTTGAAAAACTGAGAAGGGACGACCACCCGGACCGGCAAAGAATCGGCTTTGATCTGAAGAAGTCCTGCATTTTGTCCCATCAACATGGCTTTCAGTGGCGACACGAAATCGCTGGCATCAACGCCATACCAGCTGAGTCGATCTTTTGAAAAACCAATATTCACTTCACTGACGTCAGATTTGATATCAGTTTCAATGTCCACCAGACCATCGATTTTACTGACAATCGCTTTGACCTTCGCCGCCTGCTCTTTTAATTCTGACAAATTCTCGTTATAAACTTCAACTTGTACCGGTTTGCCTTCGCCAATCATCGCATCTTTGGTGCGATTGAAATTCAAGGCGGCTACGTGATTTAATTTTTCACTCACTTGTTGTGCGAGCACTAAGCTATCTTTTGGCAGCACTGTGAGCATCAAGCGCGCTGAGTGCGTTCCTTTTTCGCCAATGACGCTGGAGATATTTTTAATTCCGAAAACTTTTGCCACGTCGGCTTCGATTTTGAACACTTTTTCTTCGGTTACATCGAGAATTTGCCCGGGCGGAAATTCCAGCTCGTAAACCAGTCGATCCGTCGCTTCATCTGGAAAGAGCTCACCGCCTTTGAGCATCAAAACCGCCACTCCCAGGAGAGTCAGGACCACCGCCCAGCGAATTGTTTTTCGGCTATCCACGATCACCGCCGGTATCACTCGCCGTAAATAATCTTCAAGCCCATACAGCCAGCCAGCCACTGTTTGCAATAAGGGCTGAATGCGTTTGTTGAAAAATCCACCACCCACTCGGGCGGTCACTTGCAGAACCTTTAAGCCGGCCTGGCTCAAGAGTTCGCCGGCTACGACCAATAATAGGCGCAGCAGTTGAAAAATCTTCTGATAAAACGTATGCACCGAGTGATACCAGGCCTGTTGATAAAAACGCGGAACATAACCCTCTAGTAGGCGTGCTAAGATTGAGCGGCGCTCTTTTGTACCAACCGACCAGCTCGGCGCGAGTTCAATAGAACTCAGCATCGGAATCACAATCAAAGCGACAAAAAGCGAAGCCAGCATGGAAAAGCACACGGTCGCGGCTACGTCGCGAAACATTTGTCCGATCATGCCTTCAACAAACGCCAGCGGGCCAAACACCGCCATCGTGGCTAAAGTACTCGCGGTGATCGCGCCAGCCACGCCCTTGGCGCCCCACACGGCGGCGGCGTGGCGGTCCGGGTTGGTAAGCTGATTCTTGTGAATACTATCCAGCACGACGGTCGAATTATCCACAAGCATGCCCACTCCGAGAGCCAGACCGGCGAGCGACATGAGGTTGAATGTGACTCCGGTAAAGTACATAAGAATCAAAGTGATGAGAAGCGAGAGCGGCATCGAAACGCTCACTACAAATGTGGGCCAAGCACTCTGTAGTAGAATAAAAATCACCAGTGCCGCAAGCATCCCACCATGGATGACCGTATCGCGCACGTTATCGATTGCAGTTTGAATCTGCTCACCCTGATTTAAAAGAACCTCACCCTTGATTTTGGCGCGGTTTTCATCAAGAAATTTATCAATGACTTGCACCGAAGCTTTGGCGACCTCAACTGAATTGGCATCAGCTTCTTTGCGCAATTCAATAACGAGACTCCCTTCATTGTTAAGATGCGTGCGAATGCGCGGCTTATTGACCACGGTTTCAATCGATGCCAAATCGCCCAGGTGAATAAAACGCTCGCCATCTTTCTTGAGAATAATTCCTTTAAGCTGATCAAGCGAATCAATGCTCTGACCCAACTTCACGCTGGTGCGACGACCATCGAACAAAATATCGCCAGCAGGAAAACTGCGGTTTTTTGCCTGAATTAAATCTGGAATTGCGGTGAGATTAAGCCCGTAGGTCATCGTCGCGATTGGATCAAGCACAATATTGATTTCGCGCTCAGGCGCGCCCATCAAATTGGCGAGCGCCACACCATCGACAGATTCGAGTTTTCGCACCAAAGTATCTTGCAAAATTCGGCTGAGTTCAAGAAATGACAAAGAGGCATCGGCGGGTTTCACCGCTAAGCGAATGACTGGCGAGTTATTACTTTGAAAACGTAAAATCTTCGGGCGACTGGCGCCGTCCGGAAGCCCTGTGCCATCCAGGCGTTCACGTAAGACCGATACAGTTTCGAGAAACTCAATATTGGATTTAAAACTCAGATGAATCTCTGAACGCTCTGGCTCTGAAACCGAGTTGGTGTGATAGAGACCGGGTACCGTGCTCACGGCGCGTTCAATCGGCGCGGTGATTTGTGTTTCAATTTCTTCAGGAGTAGCACCCCGAAATTCAGTCAGTATGGTAAATTCCGGATTAAAGATGTTCGGCAAGAGCTGCATCGGAATGCGCTTCATCGCAATAATTCCGAGAACGATTAAGCCAATACAAATCATGGTCACCGCGACTGGGCGGCGCACGGAAAATTCAATCATGTTCACTAATTATAGAACGAAGCACCGTGGGAGCGTAAATTTTATTGCACAATTTCGACTTTGGCACCATCGGCCAGGGCCCCTTGACCTTCGACTACAATCTGATCGAACTCTTCCAAGCCCTCACGAATTTCGGTCAAAAGAGAATCACGAATTCCGGTTTTCACGGCAATCCGCTCGACTTTGGTAGCCTCAGCGTCAGCTGCATTCGAAGCTAAACCGCGTTCTTGCTCCGGACTCGTGGGCGCGGGAGCCGCGATTCGATAAACATAGGACTGGCCATTTTCAAAAACGATCGCGGCATTTGGAACAGCGATGGCGGCTTTGGCCTCATCGATTTTCATCGAGACCTCGACATACATCCCTGAGATCCAGTTGTCCGGAACATTCTGTGATACGAGCTCGACAAAAACAGAACCAGTTTTCGGGTCGACAAACGGGGCCACGGCGCGAATCGAAGCCACTCCCTGCTGCACTTCACTTTTGCCCTGCTCGCGGGTAAGAGTATGGCTCAACATGGCTTCGGAACCTTTTTGCAGGCGAAGCGCCACACTCTGTGGCAGATAAAGATGAATCAGCTGTGACGTCGTATCAACAATTTTTATGTAGTAATTGGTCGAATTGTCGACAAAGTCTCCCTGCTTTAAAGCGATTTCAGCGACGGTGCCTGCAATAGGCGCACGAATCGAACTTGAGGTATCGAGTTCTGCCAGACGTTTGCGGATTTGTGAGGCCTTGTGCTCGAGTTCTTTTTGCTTGAATTCATTTTGCGAAAGAAAACTTTTTTTCGCGAGTACCATGGTCACTCCGAAATCGAGATTGCGCAGTTGCAAATCAATTGAATCCAGTTGCGCCCGCAGCGCCTGGGTTTCAGAATCCACGACGGCCAAGATCTGGCCAGCCTTGACTTGGGCTCCAACTTCAACGGCAACACCTCGGACCACGACACCCACATTGGGATGCAACATGATTTCTTTGGCAGGTTTCAGGTAGGCGTACGTCGTGAAATTATTTTGAATGTTTTTACGAGTGATCGTATCAGCGGAGACCGCAATCGGCTTTTCTTTATGGTCGCCCGTCCCTAAAAAATGTGGATTCTTACTGTTCGTGGCAACAGACCAAAGCAGATGCAAACAGAAGCCTAAAAAAAACGCCGCCAATGCAAAATAGCGCGCAGGTTTTGGCCAAGACAAAAACCTTGTGCACTGCTGATGGAGCCAAAATCGAAGTTTCAACCCGTAAGGCTGAAGCTTAATCAATAGGTGCTGGTAAAAATGCTTAAGTCGGTCCAAACTCGCCTCGCTTGTCTTTCTATTCGGAAAACCCCGAGCGAAATTTAAAGTAAAATTCGCAGATTCAATGAAGTTGTTTCAAGACCAGCCCCCTGACCTCGACTTTCGCCTGGACTCTGGTCCCAAAACAAGGCATTAAAATAAGCATGACACCCTCCGAATTCCCCGCCGGCTGGCTTTTGCAATGTGCCCCTGGATTAGCGATGCCGCTTAAACGAGAAATGGTCTTTAACCACTTGATCGAGCGGGACCAGGAGCTCTTCATTAAACGCCAGCGAAATCATGATCTGATCTTTCTCAATCGCCTCAAAGACGATGCCCGGCTCGAAAAGCTGCGCATGACCGAAGCGATTTACCGCTGCCCGGTTTTTGGTCGTTTTAAAGTTTCCAAACGCCAATTGCAGACGATTGCTGAAGCCATGAAAGAAGAAGGGCCCCGTCGTCTGGTGGTTTCAGTGGCCGGCCGCCATTTTCAACGCCATGATTTTGGACGCTGGCTGCATAAAGAAATTGCGGCTCTCGGTTATGAGTTTACTCCTGAGACAGAAGATGAAGTGTGGCTGTTTTGCATTGATGAAAGTTATTACTTCGGCATTCCCCAGTTTAAAGCTTTTGAATCTCGCGGACCGCGGGAAGAAGAACGCGAGGGCAGTTTGCCTCCGTCAGTTGCCGCAGCCATGGCCTTTGCCAGTATTCCGCGGGAAGACGACATCGTTCTTGATCCTGTTTGTGGCTCTGGCACTTTGCTTGCCGAATTTCATGGTTATCAACCAACCGCCCGCTTAACGGGTTTTGACATTGACCCGAAAGCGATTGCCACCGCCAAGCGCAATCTTCAGACACTGAATAAAGTGGGCCTTGAGCTGCGCGCTCAAGATTCCCGCCAGACGAATCTTCCGGATGCGTGTATCAGCCTAACTCTGGCGAATTTGCCATTTGGAAAACAATTTGGCAGCACTGAAACCAATCCCGTCCTGTATCGCGAACTAATCAAAGAATCCGTGCGCCTTGGCAATGAAAAATGGCGCGGGATTTTTCTGACCTCTGACACGGAAGCACTGCTTGGGGCGGTTCGGGAACTCAGCCATTTGCAAACTGAAACTTTATTCAAAGTGCAGATTCGCGGTGAAAACGCGACGGCGTTTCGCGTGTCCAGAAAATGATCAAACTGCTAAATTATTTCAGCGGCAAGGCCACAAAAAGGTCTTCGACAAAAGCGCGATCCTGAAACTGAAATCCCGTTCCTTTGGGTTCATAGGTGCTCACCGCAGGATAAGTCGTACCGTCCTTTGGGAGGTGGGATACTTTGACACAATCAGCTATCAATTTAACTTATGCCGGCCTGAGCGTACGGATAATGCTCAATCTTTAATTACTCAGAACTCACGTTTGACGAAATGGAAAGTTCGAGATTAGATCGTCTTGAGCATGAAAATTCGAGGTCCGAGGAGGGCTGTTTATGAATTACAAAAAGTCTTTGGCTTTGAGTCTTTTCGCGTCTGCGATCATTACCGCGATCGGCGGGATAATGCTCGCCGCTGCTTGCTCACCGGTTTCACCCCTTCTCGTGCCGACGCCAAATCCCGTGAAAAAAGAAACGATTGTCGACAAAGCGGATACAAAAGAAAACTTTAGTCCGATGGTGGACATTTTATTTGTGATCGCCAACGATAGTAGTATGTCGAGCTATCTGACAAATCTTGCCGCCAACGCGCAACTTTTCACCGCAGAAATATTTAAAAATCAAATTCTTGATTATCATATCGGTGTGATCAACGG
Organism: Bdellovibrionales bacterium; assembly: GCA_043785085.1. Lineage (GTDB taxonomy): Bacteria > Bdellovibrionota > Bdellovibrionia > Bdellovibrionales > JAMPXM01 > JAYVXN01. Next base: position 9,514 of record JAYVXN010000447.1, read on the forward strand.
CATGATGGACGACCAAGCCATGGGAGCGTGGGGCGGCCGTTTATCAGGAACGCCTAAATTTATTGATCGCAATGTGCCGTTTCCGGCGCAGTCATTGGTTGCGAATATGCAAATGGGCAGTAGTGCCAATGATCCGGTATCTATTTTTCGTGTCACCCGCCAAGCCCTTGATGCCCCCCTCAGTACCACTGACAATGTGGGCTTCCTGCGGCCTGATGCCGACCTCGCCGTCATGTATATTACCGATACGGATCCTGAAGACAGTGAGAGTGATCCCGACAAACTTTATAACTTTCTCATTGGCTTAAAGAGTGGCGATCGCAAACGAGTTTCAATTTTCGCCGCATTTGATCTCGATGGGAGTTGCCATGGTGAAGGTATTCCAACGAATATCAGGCGCCTTCTGGTGCTTTCAAAGGGCACCTCGTATGGCTTTCGTCTCTGTGATTCTGACTTTGGAAAAAAACTGGCGACCGTCTCAGCCAACATCGTCGACAACGTTGGCCGGATTTTTTATTTGAGCCGTATTCCAGATCTTGCGACAATTTCAGTCAATTATGGCAGCATCACGATTCCGAATGATGCCGACCTTGGCTGGGCCTACAATCCGGCAAAGAATGCGCTCGTGTTTGGACAGCATATGAAACTGCCCCCCAATCAGCCACCCGGCACGAAGCTTCAGGTTTCGTTTACCGCACTTGCTATTTGATTATTGGATAACGGATTTACCGCCTCAGGAGCTAATTTGAGGCTTCTCAGGTTTAAAGAAATCTTCCAAGATCCGCTCACACAAAGACCAGTTTTGCCAAGACAGTTGCTTGGCGAGGTTGCCGACTGCTTTTGTCGGCACTAGAGCCTAAAAAATGAAATTGCCAGAGAAGGATTTCTCCCGGCAAAATGTCTGAAACGTGTTTTCGCAACCCTTTCAGAGAAGGTCCATTGGCTATGCTCAGTTTTTTTCAAATTATTATACTATCTGTTGTTCAAGGACTTGCCGAGTTGCTTCCCGTTTCAAGTTCGGCACATGTGATCGTTGCCGAAAAAATTCTTGGACTTGATCCGTCCTCGCCGCAGATGACGTTTCTTCTCGTCATGCTTCATACCGGAACAATGTTTGCCGTGATTTTCTATTTCCGGAAACGATGGCTTGCTTTATTTATGCAAAAATCCACTCATCGCAATGAGCTCATTAAAATGGTGGTGGCGGCGACCGTTGCGACTGGAATTGTCGGTTATGGACTCAAAATAATAATTGAACGAGTCTTTCTGGCCGGCGGTCCAAAGGCAGAAATCGAAGAACTTTTTAGCAATCTCACCCTCATCTCACTGGCTCTCGCGGCCGCCGGTTTGGTGATTCTTGCCACCAGCTTTGTCGGGCGAAAGCGGCGAAAAAAACAGGGGCAATTGGCGGCGGGCGTTTGGGTAGGCGTGATTCAGGGACTGTGCCTCCCCTTTCGTGGCTTTTCCAGATCCGGCGCTACGATTTCCACTGGTCTCATGCTCGGCATGAGCAAAGAATTCAGTGAGGAGTTTAGTTTTATCCTCGCGGTTATTCTGACACCGCCAGTGATTGGCAAAGAGCTTATACGTCTGCTGCATGCCCATCGGGAATCGGGAGCCGCGGTTCACTTTGGGGCTTTGCTCTTCCCTGGCCTGATCGGCATGGTTTTTAGTTTCTTGGCCGGATGCCTCGCCATCCGCTGGCTCTCCCGCTGGCTGGAAAACGGAAAATGGCACTATTTCGGAGTTTACTGTCTCGTCTTCTCGGCCGTCATTCTCGTCGCCATTTTTTTTGGCGGACTCAGTTAACCCCAATGTTGCATAAACTTTCGAGTCGGAATGCTCCAGAAGCCCGAAGGTGGCGGCTCGCGCAGGAAAATCTGGACGAGGCGTACGTAGACCGTACGTTGAGTCCAGATTTTCTGAGCAAGTCGTCAGATTCGGGCTTCTGGAGCAAGCGTCAGCGGTTCCGACCGAAAGTTTATGCAACATTGGGG
>JAYVXN010000448.1:0-11505 GCA_043785085.1 Bdellovibrionales bacterium
CGTTCCTCCTCCCGCCTCGGTCTGATTCAAAATCCACGTCGCAAAACAGCTACAAACTTTCCTGTCAGAGTACTAGCAGGCTCCCGCCGCAGCGAGCCCTGACTTGTCTCCTGTAGCACCTAGTGCTAGGCTCTTTCGGTACTCAGGAGGAGATTATGTCTGAATCACTTTCGGATCGTTATTCGCCAAACGATGTCGAACAACGCATTTACAAATGGTGGGAGTCGCAGAACTATTTCAAAGCGGCTGACCAGTCCACGAAACCCCCGTTTTGCATTATTTTGCCTCCGCCCAATGTCACGGGGCAACTCCACTTGGGCCATGCTCTTGATCACACGATTCAAGATTGCTTGATTCGCTGGAAGCGCATGAGCGGCTTTAATGCGCTTTGGCTGCCTGGAACGGATCATGCCGGTATTGCGACACAAACTGTGGTTGAGCGTGAGCTGAAGAAAAATGAGAATCTCTCGCGCCAGGATTTGGGCCGTGAGGCGTTTCTAGCTCGCGTTTGGGAGTGGAAAAACAAGTATGGGGAGCGCATTTATGATCAAATGCGCCGGCTTGGTGATTCCTGCGATTGGGATCGCAAGACCTTCACCCTGGACGACGGAGTCTCACTCGCCGTTCGCAAAGTCTTTGTTGATCTCTACAAGAAAAATCTGATTTACAAAGGCACGCGCCTGGTGAATTGGTCGTGGCCGCTTGAATCCGCGATTTCGGATCTCGAAGTTGAGCATAAAGAAACCAAAGGAACATTGTATTATATCAATTACCCCGTTGAAGGCACCACCCAGCTTTTAACGGTCGCCACCACACGACCTGAAACCATGCTGGGTGATGCGGCGGTAGCGGTTCATCCGGAAGATGAGCGCTATAAAAATCTGATTGGTCTGAATGTGCTCCTGCCGCTTACGGATCGCAAAATTCCGATTATAGCCGATGATTATGTTGATCGCGAATTCGGTTCAGGAGTGGTGAAAATCACGCCCGCGCATGATTTCAACGATTATAAAATCGGTCAGCGCCATAAACTTCCGATGATTAATATTCTGAATAAGAATGGCACGCTCAATGAATCAGCTGGCACCTACAAAGGCTTGAAGGTTCAAGAAGCACGCAAACGCGTGATCGAAGATCTGAAAACGCAGAGCTGGCTCAACAAAGAAGAGCCTTACAAGAATTCAGTAGGCTATTGTTCACGAACGGGCGCCGTGGTTGAGCCAATGCTTTCTGAGCAGTGGTTTATGCGCATGTCGCAACTCGCGACTCCGGCTCGGCATGTGGCCGAAAGCGGCACGATTCGCTTTGAGCCCGAATCGTGGACGAAAGTTTACCTGCATTGGTTGAGCATTATCGAAGACTGGTGTGTGTCTCGACAGTTGTGGTGGGGTCACCGGATTCCGGCCTGGTATTGCCAAGACTGCCACCAGGTCACGGTGTCGCAGACAGATCCTGAGGCGTGTGAAGAGTGCGGCAAGAAAAATCTGCGCCAGGACGATGACGTCCTCGACACTTGGTTTAGCTCGGCCCTTTGGCCATTCAGCACCATGGGTTGGCCTGCAAAGACTGAGACACAAGAAACGTTTTATCCAACCGATGTCTTAGTGACTGGCCACGATATTATTTTTTTCTGGGTTTCACGAATGATCATGATGGGCCTTGAATTTAAAAAAGACGTGCCGTTTCGACGCGTTTATATTCACGGTCTGATTCGCGATGCCGAAGGTAAGAAGATGTCAAAGTCTTCCGGCAATTCACTTGATCCAGTTGAACTGATCGAAGAATACGGCGCCGATGCGCTTCGTTTCACTCTGCTGGCGCAATTGGCGCAAGGTCGGGATTTAAAATTCTCCGAGCAGCGACTTGAGGGCTATCGCAATTTCATGAATAAAATTTGGAATGCGACTCGTTTTGCGCTGACGGCCCTGCAAGATTTCAAAGTTCCGGAAGATGGCGTTAAGGCCACCCCTCCGAAAGCAGATCTGTCGATTGCCGATCAGTGGATTATTTACGAAACTCATCAGGTCGCAAAGGCTGTCGAGGCTTTTCTTGAAGAAGACCGCTTTGCCGAGGCTGCCAACACACTTTATGCCTTTGTTTGGAATGAGTTTTGTGACTGGTATCTTGAATTCGTCAAACCGGTCATCTACGGCGAGCCGAGCTCTGAGCGTTCAGCCACGCAATTGGTCTTGGCGCAAACTCTCAATCGCATCATGCGACTTTTACATCCGTTTGTACCGTTCATCACCGAAGAGATTTACCAAAAGCTGCCGATTCGCTCTGAGGCCTTGATTGTGGCTCCGTACCCCACGCCTCGTGTGGATAAAGACTGGTACAGTGTGGGTAACAAAGAAGCCGCCTTTGAGATGACTGTCGTGAAAGAAGTGATCACAGCAATTCGTAATATTCGCGGTGAAAACTCAATCAAGCCGGGTCAGCAGATTAAGGCTCGCTTGGCACCGAGCGATGATCGCATGCAAAAGATTTTGGGTGAGAACAAAGTGGTGATCATGCGTTTGGCGCGTCTTGAGAGCTGCGAGATTGGCGAGGCCGGCAGTCTGCAGAAGTGCGCCGTCAGTCCGGTGCGCCTGCCTGAAGCCAGTGTTGACGTGATTGTGCCGCTGGAAGGACTCGTGGATATCGAGGAAGAAGTGAAACGCATTCACAAAGCCATCGAGAAGATCCAAAAGGATGTCAGCATTATTTCTAAAAAGCTCGATAATGAGAGTTTTGTGAAAAATGCTCCGGAAGAGCTGGTGGCGACAGATAAAGTCGCACTTGAGAAGCTTAAAGAGCAAATGCTGCGCCTACAGGATAGCCTGACTCGACTGCAGTAGACCATTCACTGGCATCGGGCGATCACTGGTCTCGTGAAGGATGTTGCTTACTTTACCAAACCAATTTCCCGCAATCGCTGCATGAGAAAATCTTGTGAAGTAATGTCCGTATATTTGGCACCAGTGCCGCGGCAAGAGTCCAAGCAGCTCAAAACCATATCCGGATTCGGATGAATAAAAAACGGCATGGAATAGCGGCTTGATTTTGAATTTTCCGGATTCACCACTTGGTGAGTGGTTGACGGAATCACGTCATTGGTGATGCGCGCAAGCATATCGCCCGCATCGACAATCAAACTATTTGGATCAGATTCAATTGGCAGCCATGAACCGTCGCGATCTTTAAGTTGTAAGCCGCTGGCAGTAGCGCTGACCAGGATCGTGATCAAATTAATATCTTCATGCGGAGCCGCGCGAATGCACCGAGGATCTGTTCCCTCAGGAATTGGCGGGTAGTGCAGCATGCGCAAAATTGAATTTCCTTCAGAAACCATTTTCGTGAAATAGTCGCGCGGCAAATCGAGAGGATAGGTCAATGCTTCGAGCATGACTTTGCCGGTTTCATCAAGAGCAGCAAAGATTTTTGAAAAGGTCGATTTGAATTCCGGGATTTCGCTCGGCCAAACGTTGGGTGCGTAGAACTGTGAGTAGCGATGGCCTTCTGGCAGATCGCGACCGACGTGCCAGAACTCTTTTAAATCGTGGACCGGGCTGTCTTTAGCGTGCTCTGAACCGAATGGTGTGTAACCGCGCTGGCCGCCGTTTTTAAGGTGATAGGCTTTTTTATTTTCGGTTGGTAAATTGAAAAGATCTTCAAGAAGTTCGTAAGCGAAATTAAGAAGCGGCTCAGGAATCGGATGATCTTTTAAAACGATAAAGCCGTAATCTTTAAGACCCACATAAAAGTTATCGATAAAGCGCGCGCGATCAGTAGCTGAGCCTTGAATATAGCTATTGAGGCTGAGCTCAGGGACTTTTCGGGCCGTGGAAGGTTCTGGTAGAACGGGGTCCAAAGAAATGGATTCCATCGTCGTCTCCTTGAGTTGGCAGATTAATATCACACTGCGCAAGTAGGCCTTGTTCTAGCGGAAGAACGAATTGAAGTACAAGGTGAAAATCTCTTCGCCAGGTCAAATAGGCAGTTGAAAGGTTTTTAAAAACCCATATTATTTCATAAACTTAGCTGTGAAGTGTCGATCGATTGAGAACCTAAACCAGCTAAATTATTCACTCTTTTGGCGGCCAGGGCTCAATTTCAAGGACTTCCGCAATGGACTGCCTCATCCGATACCGCACATTATAGTCGGAGACCCTGAATCCATAGACATCCATATAGGGGTTCTCATTCTCCACAGTTCCTTTATAGAAGGTTGGCCGTGGATCGAGTTCGAGCGTTTCAATAATCAACTGCCGAAGACGATCGGAGTCCTTGATCGCGGCAAGTTCTTTCAGAGCCTGATCGTTAAATCGGACTTCGACGGTGCGTTCCGGACGGCTTCCAGTCCAGCCAGCGAGTGCTCCCGAAACAATATCCACCGATGGAACATAAGGCTTCATATCTAAAACCGGGGTGCCGTCGATGAAATCAATCCCCGATAGGAAAAGCAGATTGTTTTCGATCTTTTCAAGTTTCACCACCGAAAGTCCAATGGGATTGGGGCGATGCGGGCTGCGGGTGGCAAAAACTCCGATCTTTTCACCGTTCATGCGGGGCGGGTGAATCTTGGTTTTAATGTTCTTATTGGTATTTTGGTGAAAGACAAAAATGATCCATAGATGTGAGAAATTTTCTAAACCCGTGAGTCCGTCTTGTAAATTCAGTTCGGGTCGAAGACGTAAAATGGCCCACGAAGCGGGCGCCAACGGGGCCTGCCTCGGAGTGCCGAACCTTTCTTTATAGCAAGATTCAATTATTCCAATGGCATCAAACGCATACGACTGCATGCGACCCTGTTAACAAGATTCGCCGAACTTGACAAGGAGCGACTGGAGCGGCCCGGACTTTGCTTAGTAAAGCCATGATTGGCTGGATTGAATATTCTGAGCTGGTCACAATGGTCCACTTACTCTATATTGCAGTTGGAGTGACCGAAAGGAGATTTGCTGTGAAGAAGTTCAACATGCTGGTTTTATTGGTTTTGGTGAGCCTCAACGCAAATGCAGAGGGCACAGAAATCAATTGCGAACAGACTTCAAAAGACGATGCCATGTGTTTGGCTATTCCGAGCGACTCTGAAGCGCGCGTGCAAAAGGCCGAAACCGTCTCCGCGAATCAAGTGCCAGCTAAAATCGAAGCGACTCCGGTGAGCATGCTCGACAAAAGCGATTTAGCTTCGGCGGAATTAGATATTAGTCAGCCAACCGCCAATTTATCGAAAAATCTGGGGCTGGTTCAGTTACAAAACACCGTGCAGATCACTGATAAGCTCAAAGATCTTTATATCTTTTTGAATTCAAACGGAATCGGTGGCGGTAACGGCGACTTTAAAGTTTCAACATCGTCAAAAAAATAATTCAGGAAATTAGCTCAGCGAAAGCTCTGGAGCTGATACTCAGACTTTCCAGAGCCATCTTTTTTTTCAAAAACACTTTTTACGACCCCAAACGGCACATCTCCGAGCCAGTCTGTGCCTTTTCCATCTGGATGGTCGACTGAACTTGCGCAGGTATTGAAGGTGCCCGCTGGTACGGTGACCGCTATGAGATGGCCACCATTAGTTGCGCAATTCGCAAGAACGTTTTGAATGTCTTGTGGAAAAATCATATCTGAAGCATTGGTCCAAACTTCTTCTTTTTGAGCTTGGTTCTCGACAGTGGTGCTGACGGCTTCGCGATAGCGATTGCTGCCCGGGTCAAATTCCGCAATTTCAATATCCTGCTCATTGCGGGTGACGGTGCCGTCTTTTGCGGTCGTCAAAGACAGATAGGATGCATAATCATGCACGGAAGGATAGGCGAAACTTTGTGAGGAAAGAGCCAGGACTGAACTTATGATGTATCGCTTCATGGGACCTCCTCTGTTTTCTTAGGTGAACACAGAGTCGATCAAGTGGAAAATGCCGTGTCAATAACGAACAAATCCCCAGATGGGGTTTTGTTTTAAATATCTGAATTCACGAAATAACACATTGTATTATGGTTTTGCACCGTCGAGGATCCACGCGCGAATGACGGCAATTTCTTCGGGTTTGACTCCGGCACCGCGATTCATTGGGGGCATACGCTCAGTGGTTGTGGCTAAATTATCATAAAGTAAAATGCTCTTGTCCGGATTTCCGGGAACCACCCGCATCGGTTTTGTCATTGTGAAAATTACAGTTCGCCAATGTCGCGCAAACCAAACCGAGAATTGTAAGCTTGAGAATATTTTCTATGGTCCGCCCAAAAGATTTTCGCTTAACCAGAGCCACAGGGGCCTCCTTTTACTCAAGGGTAAAAGTGAAGCATGATCCATGCCAGATCCGTGTATTTTTGGTTGAAGGCACTTGAGCGTCGCTTCTGCCAAAACACATTTGCCTCGAGGTGCGGACGCGGAAAAAATTGGACACCGGCACCGAAAGCACCAGCGTTGGAGTTTGAATCGTTTTGGTTTAAGTAAGAAAGTTCGTGCGTGATATACGGAATCAGTCCCTGAAAGACTTCGTAACCCAAGCGATTATAAGTTACATAGCCACTTTGCTGAGGGGCATTTGAAGTTTTCGATTTCAACCATTGAAAGTCGACTTCTGAAAGTAAGAAAAGTTGTTTTGTAAAACCGATGATGCCAAAAGGACCGAAAACTTTGCGGTATTGAGTAGGCGTGTCTCCGTAGAAAAAACTGCCGCCGACTTTCATACGCTCCAGGAAAGCACGACTGACTTGGGTTGAAAACCCCGTCTCCGCATTTCGAAATTGCTCGTCGGGGCGGCCAAAGTTTGCCGTGACGTTGTAATTCCAGTTTTCACCAATCCATGCGCTTTCAAGATTGTAAGATTCGTTGCCTTGGTCCCAGCCAAGGTCACGCTTAATGGTAATTGCATGATCGGGTGTATTGATTCCGTAGGCCATTGCAAATTTTCCGGCCCGAATCGACAACTCATCGGTCGGTCGGTAATTGATGTAATGGCGGCGTGAAATGAATTTATAAGATTCGATGGTCGGATCAGGTTGTTGAATACCCACGCTACCACCAAACCACAATTTTCGGTTAGCGATGGCGACGTAGTCCTCAAGGTCAGCTTGCATGAAGGTCCATTTGCCTTCTTCCAGAGCTGGGGTATTGCGATACAAGTAAATGTAGCGAATATCGCCGCCGGCGGCGACGTTTTCAGGAGCTTTGATCGCATAAAAGTATTTTTGTTCACCTTCATACGACCATTTTGAGAGAAGCTCTTTTGATAATTCACGACCGTATTCGGTCAAGGCGCCACCGCCAGTCGGGCTGAGGTGGCAGGTGGTGCAGTTCACATAGCCATGTCTGACTAATTCTGGAAACGCGAAACTCTGCCGAGCACTAGCAAGGATCAATAAAATCAATACGAGCCTGTTCAGATTTATTTCGTGTCTCATAGAGTCCCACTCATGCCAAGTCGACTCTACGGGGCAAAAATATTAGTGTCCGGAGAGTGTACCGTTAAAGTTCACTTTAACGTTTACATCTTCAGCGATTGTGATTCCAGCATATTTCGGAATATCGATATGGTATTCCGGTAGTTTTACGCTAAATCGCGTTTCACCGTGCACTTTATCATTGTCCCGTGTCATATCCATGACACCCGCGACTTCTTTTTCGACGCCGTGAAGTAAAAGAAGCGCTTTAAATGGAACTTCTTTCAGCTCCCCTTTAACGGATTTAAATAATTGCGCGGGTGCCGCCCAATTTTTAAAAACCAGTTTCGCTTTTGGAAATTTGCCGACTTCGAGATATTTTTCTTTCATGTGATGATCGCGAGTCTCAATACCAGTTTTTAAACTTTCAAGGTTAAACGACATTTCTCCGCTGACCATACTTCCTTGGACACTCACTTGGCCTTCCGCTGCCGCGCCATCGCCGCTGATTTTTAAAAGACTAGGGCGACCTGTGGCCAGAAAGTGCACGGTGCTGCCTTCGGGAACGAGAGCAAAAGTTTTACTCCCAGCTTCTACACTTGGCGCTTTCGCGACTGGCTTATTAGCTGCAAAAGCGGCTGTTGCACTGAGTGTGATGAATAGAGTGAGTACTCGTTTAAAAATAAGCTGCATTTTTCCTCCGCAATCATAAGTGGCTGGCGTGAACACGCCAAAACTTTTAAAATTTCTTTATTAACGATAATCCTAACTGCTTATTGCAGATCTGACAAATCAAGGTCTCTAGAATGCGAATGAACCTTTGTCGCGCGACCTTTTACCGAATTATCAGTCCCTGCTGCGATGAAGGTCCTTATTTCACGGCTAGAGCTTTTAACGCCACATGTAGTTTGCTATGCTGTGAAGGCAGCATAGGATTTGCTTATGAAAATGATGAAAACTAGGATGGTTTTTGCGCTGAGTTTGCTTTTGTTTCAGCCGTTTTGTTGGGCCGAGTCCACAAAAGGAGAAGCGAAAGATGAAACCAAGCCTGAGATCAAAACGGAAAAAAACAGTCGCGAAGAAATCACCGATATCATGAACAATCTCAGTTACCCTGAGTTGCAAGTGGTGCCGCGTGCTAGCGAACGGCTCAAAATCGAAGCCAAAGATGAAGATGACTGGTGGTACGCTCAACATTGGCAGATGGAAGTCTCAGGGATTGCCACTTTTGCCGTGGGTATGCAGGCAAAGAGCAATGCCCGCACCTCATTGAGTGACTCGCAAAAATCAGACGAACAAAATGTGGCCAATATTTCTCAAGCCGTCGGCATCGGCTGGCTCGGGGCGGGAATTGCATTGGGTGCCTTGCGCCCTTATCGGGCTGGAGTCACGATCATCTCAAAGTATACCGGAAAAGACGAACGCTCCACTCTCTTGCGTGAACGTCTCGCCGAAGAAGCCTTGGAGCGTCCGGCGCGGATTTTCACCGTCTTGAAATACTTTTCAGTCATCACCAATGTCAGCCTGTGCGTGCTTTCAGGAACTTACATGGACAATAATGGGGCGGTGACAGCGGCTCTCGGCGCGGCCTTAGGTTTTTTACCGGTTTTGTTTGAAGATCGAACTGTCGAAATCTATGAAAAGCACATTGAATACAAAAAGAAAATCTACACGCCGATCTCGACCGGTGGACTTATTTACAGTCCGCAGGAGAAAAAACTGATTCCGGGTGCACAGCTGGCATGGACGTTTTAATTCAATCCATTCATTTTGTCTTTGTTGTCATCCTCGCACTTCTGCCCGTGGCTCATGCCGATCCGAACGATTTGTCCCCCACCCAAGAAAAGGCGGTGAAGGATATTGAAAGTCAGCTGTGCAAGTCCACGGACGAGTATATAAAAACCATTAAGTTTCTGCGAGAAAATAAGCAGTTGTTTTATCCCGAACAGGCCGCTCGCTTGATTGCGCACCAAGTTTCTAAGGGCTGCACCGGAGCGGCAGAGCGCTTTGCTGAAATTATCATTCTGTTGAAAAAAATCGGCTTATCCGAAAAAAAGTCTCTGGAAATCTCTTTAGAATTCGCTGCTCAAGATCCTGATGTCCAGAAAAATTTCATCGAGGTCTTCACGCGCGCCTTTTTAACCGAATTTTATGATTATGACTTCAATGAAGCAGTCAAAATCGCCATCGAACTCTCGCGCGATTACAAAGGTGACGCCGTACAAGCGCGCAAAGACTTTATTGAGCTCGTGCATTTTTGCAAAGACGGCAAAAACCTCGATCTACCGAACCGGCTTTGTGCTGAGTTCTCAGTTCGTATTGCACATCTCAGCCAGTATTTTCGCGGCGGAGTTCGTCAGCCCTTTCATTCATTGTATAATCAGCTGCGCACCAGTAAAGAATTTAGTTTAGACGTTAAATCGGCTTTAGAAATCACCTATCATGTCTTAAAGAACGGCCCTACCGCGCCAGAGAATTTTTTCAGCGCCTTCAAATTCGCGACTGAAAAAGATGGTCTTTCATTGGATAAGAATAAATCGATTGAATTCGCTCTCAATTTGGCCGACCGCTCGCATATCGGGCCCAAGCCGCCGATTTTTCCAGTTATTAAAGGGCCACGACTGCCGAACGAAAACGAATCAACCGGTCCGAAATAGCCATGATTATCGCGTTTTTGTTATTTTCTTTAAATGTCTTGGCAGATAACAAGCCGCCATTGACTTTACCCGCTAAAGTCGAGACTGCGACGGTTGAGCTCGAGTGGGAATCCGTTCCGGAAGCCAGCTCGTATGATGTCGAATTGGCTCCGCTTGATAAGGGACCGGCGATTTCGTTTTCCACTAAAGAAAGTAAGTTTTCAAAACAAGTTCCTGTCGGCACCTACATATTGCGGATGCGGTCGCAAGACAAAGTGAATGGTGAATATGGGGCATGGAGTAAACCCGTCACAGTCGAGGCCATTCACAAGCTGGTCAATTTACTTAAGCCCGAAGATAAATCAGAAATGAAGTCACCCAAAGAAAAACGCATGGATGTTTTGTTTGAGTGGTCGGGTTTACCGAACGGCCGAGAATATATTTTGCGATTGTGGGCGGATGATGCCAAAGACGCCGTCGAGTTTCATACGGGAAAAAATTCGAAACAACTCAATTTATTGACGGCGAAGGTCTATCGCTGGCAGGTAATTTTTAAAACTGGAACACCAGTGGACTATCAGAGTGAGCCAACGGTTTTTACATTTACACTAACGGGACCACAACTTTTGAAACCGATTGTTGACCCTAAAATCAGTTTACCCTACGTCAAAGAGTTAAGCTGGACGACCTCTCCCGGTGCTGATCATTATGACGTTAAACTTTTGCACCATGCATTGGATGAAGTCGACTGGCAGCCCTGTAAGAAATCTGACCAGAAGCTGACCAAATATACATTTGAAACCCTGCCGCCTGGCATGTACCGTGTCGAAGTGACCGCACTCGGGCTAAATCGGCTCAGTTCAGAAGTCGGTTTTTACGAATTCCTCGTAAAACCAACTGAGCAGGATTTGCTGAAGGCCTTAAAGTCGGCGCGACTGACTCCACAGGAGACTCATAAATGATCGCGATAAAGAATTTACCTGTGCTCAAAACAAAAAACTCGGTCCGACATCAGCGCTACTACTTTTGCGCGAGTCTATGGGTGCAGTTCTCTGGCTGGACGATGTGGCGTTTCGCAGGAGTCTTCTGGGCTTCGTTTCTCCTGTAACCGTTCTGTTCGATCTACGTCTCATTCCTTGAAATTTACCGATGCCCCCGGATCCTGTCCACTCTCTTCTGGGTGAGTGCCCACTGGCATATTTCACGATCCACTTTGATCATTTTAACATCAAGGTCCTTAAAAATTATGGTTTTGAACATTGGCACCAGTTAAAATATAGCTACCTGTGTTTCTAAAATGAATACAAACATATGCGACTGCTTAGGCGGTCGCGGAATGCTTCATTTAGAGACGTTCAATTCACAGGTAAATCTATCGGAGCGCAACAAATGACGGCCGGCGGCCGTCATTTGGCAGCGCGCCCTAATTAGGGATTGAGGGTTCCAGCATTGCTCAGGGACCCATAACTTAAGCTGCCACCACCTTTAGTGAGCGTTGCACCTGC
>JAYVXN010000449.1:0-3576 GCA_043785085.1 Bdellovibrionales bacterium
GTGGCATTTTTTTCGAGCAGAAAATTGAGAAATTTTTGCGCGGCGAGCGTGTGGTGAGATTGAGCAGAGAGTCCAAAAGACAGAATCCAAAACGTCGCGCGCTCTTTGGGAAGCACAAACTTCCAAGGTCCCGCATCTTTGAAAAAAGCCATTTCGCCATGATTCAACTGCATCACTGTAAGATCCGGGGCTGGCGGCAATGAGGCCCGCATGCTATCCGGCATCAAGGTCACCGAATTGAGAATCTCATTGAGCGATTTTTTTAAAGCAGTGGCATTGTCGGCGTTGCTCAAATCCCGATTAATAGAAGCATGTGCCGTCGCCAGTTTGTAAAGCTCAAAGGGTGATGACATGAGACCGATTTTTTTTAGCAAATGGTTGCCATTAAAGATATCATCCCAGCTGTCGAGCGCCTTAGTGAGTGTTTTAGCGTTATAAATAAACCCAGTGAGGCCCCACAAAACCGGAACAAAAAACTCATGATTTAAATCGCCAGGAATGTCTTGAAAATCACTTGAAACGGTGAAAATTCCCTTGAGGATCTTTGGGTCTAGTGGCGCCAGCCAGTTGCTTTGTATGGCCGCTTGGGTTTGGTAGGAATAAAGTGCCGTGACGTCAATATCGCCAGTTTCGCCCTCAAGAGTACGAAGGAGATCATCTGGGTTAGCGATTTCGCGCAATTTGACAAAGATCCCATGTTCATTCTGAAAACGGCGCAGCATGTCGTCTGAGAGAACGCGCGGGTAAGTCAAGACGGTGATCGACTCTTTGAAATTTTCTTCGCTGGCGCGGCGATTTTTATAAATCTTAAGTCCCCACCACACGCCGAGTGCAAAGGAAACCGGGATCACTAAAAACAGGGTTTTGCGAAAACTTCTCATCGAGTTTTGAATCCCTCGGGTTTCTTGGATTGCGACGCGGCGGTTTCAGTATAGGACTTGTGGGACGACGCTGACAACTTATCTGGACAAAGCGGGTCTTTGGGCCAGGGAGGAGCAGCGGCTGTGGCCGAACATACGATAGAGCTGGTCTTCTAATACTTGTCTAATCCATCATCTCAGTCGCTCTGCATGAAACTAAAAAATCTTTGTAATATAAGCACTTATGCCCCAAAGTTTATCGCCTTAAGAGGCTCTAATATGGAACGTTCTGACAGACTTGTATTGCTAGCAAATTATGGTATTATAAAAGTATGAAAAATAATACTAAATCAAGTATCACTCTCCCTGTCTCAGAATTGGAACTGGTGACGGACTTAATGAAAACTCTGAAGGCTAAAAGCAAAGTCGAAGTCATTCGGCTCGGTTTGAAACTATTAAAGGAGACGACCGATCGAAAGAGCCTTCGAGCCTCCTATAAAAAAGCGTCGGAAGCGACTCGGGAAACCCTGCAAAACGAGCTGGATGACTTCGATGATCTGACTGGTGAAGGGCTTAATTGATGCAGATTCGGCATGGCCATCTCTATATCGCCGATTTCAATCCACGAGACGGAACTGAACCTGGAAAAATCCGCCCCGTTGTTGTCATTCAGACAGATTATTTAAATGAAGCTGCGCACCCATCCACCTGGATTTTGCCTTGCACCATTCAAACAGTTGGTGAGAACATTCTTCGCGTCGTACTGCCAAAAAAAATCGCAGGCAATAGCATGGACTGCGAAGTCATGATCGATCAAAGCCGATCCATCGACAATAAGCGCTTTCAAAGGGAGATTGGCAAAGTCCCGACTTTGATCTTAAAAGAAATAAAAGAAAAATTGCGACTTCTTGCTAATCTTTAGCTCTTAAAGTCCACGTAATGCTCGAGTGCTAGTCCTTGCTTTCGTGGTCGTGGTCGTGATCGTGACTGCCAAAATGACTAGCTTCGCTCGTCGGCACCTCACAGGCGAGATTGATCTGCGTCGTTTCGACCATCACTCGGATGGCGTTTTGCTTTTCAGCCAAAGCCCGCACCGCGAGCTTTTGTTTCTCCACGAGCTCCGAATCAGTCAGAGATTCGACGTGAATGCAACAGCTTAAAACATTGTTCATTCCATCTAAAGACCAAACCGATATTTTATGAACGTTTTTGACTCCCGGAATTTTTAAAACTTCACTGATAAAGCTCGTTTCATCAAAAGACTTCGGGCGACCTTGCAATAAAAGATAAAACGTTTCTTTAAGGTGTTTGCCGATGTTCCAGATGACAAACATACTTAATAAAATTCCCAGCACGGGATCAACCCAGGTTTGCCCGCTGACTAAAATCACGACCGCGCCAATTAAAACCGCAGCCCAGCTAAACGTATCGCTGATGAAATGCCAGGATAGGACCTTTTCGTTTTGGGTGGTGCCGCGCGAGAGTTTATAGGCGGCAGAAATATTGATCAATAGCCCAAGGCCAGCCATTGTGAGCATCTCCCAGCCATGAGCGGCTCGGGGCTTGCCCACTTCTTCGATGGACTCAATTAAGACATAAACCGCACCCGCACAAATAATTACCGCCGAAATTAACGACGAGAAAAGTGAAAATCGCCGGTACCCAAAATTAAATTGCGTATCACTTTTGCGACCCGAAACTTTCTCCAGATACCAAGCCAGCGAGAGACTCACTGAATCACCAATGTCATGTACCGCATTGGCTAAAATCGCCAAGCTACCAATCCAAAGTCCGACGCCCAGCTCCAGAAGGCTAAAGGTGAAGTTCAAAACAAAAGCCCAGCCGATATTATCGGCAGAGTGATGATGATGGCCATGTGCGTGGTGATGGTGAACCTGGGAATGATCTGGCATAATGTCACTTTAGGATTATTCACGTCTTTGGAGCAAGATGAAAAAGCGCATCAGAACCGCCGCAGTTTGTCTCAGTCAGGGCAAAATCCTCATAGTTCGCTTGAAAGATCCAACTTCAGGGGCGGAGTTTTTGACTCCGCCGGGTGGGGGCATTGAAGTCGGCGAATCGGCAGCACGGGCATGTGAGCGTGAGGCTTTAGAAGAAACCGGATTTCGGGTTCGCACTGTCAAAGAATCAGCGCGGATCTTGAACTATGTTTTTTTCTGGGACGGCGTGTGGCGAGACTGTGAGACGCACCTTTTTGTCACTGAATTACTGGAGCCATATCGAGAGCCTGGGGTCATTGAAGATGCAGCTTATCAAATTGATGTGCTCTGGCTGCCGCTTGAAGAGTTGAGCCGAGAATTGGCATTTCATGTGATATTACAAGAGGGTGTCATTAAATCTGTAGAAGCTGCTTTAAGTAAAATTCAGCCAAGCGTTCAAGGTCCTGCGCCAAAATCTGGCTGAAGAACTGCAAAGTATGAGGAGGAAGGTGGGGCACAGGCAAGAAGTGACGGCCGCTAAAAAACTCCTGAAGAGCCAAAATCTCAGCTTCGCGATTCGTATCCGGCCACGGGAGCTTGAATTTCCAGGGAGTTCGATAGCGCAGCAGCAATGAAGGCCCGGTGACATCCGGGTGCCACTGACACCAGAGCACTCTCAGCAGTGAAGCTAAAACTTTCGGAAAATAGCCGAAGCCATTGAAACACCCGAGCAAAGTTGAGTTTTCACTAAGTGTCAGTGCCAGTTGAAATTGCAG
>JAYVXN010000450.1:0-3563 GCA_043785085.1 Bdellovibrionales bacterium
TTTGGCGCCGAGATTAATTTCATTTAAACCACGTGAGAGATTGCGACTAAATGAGTAGGTTAAAAATATTCCGGTGGTTTCAACTGTGAGTACAGCCAAAAGAAGTGCGAGTAAAACCGTGGTTTCAAGAAAACGAGAACCTTCTCCTAAAGCAGACGAAAACTCATCCTCAACAATCGTCAGCCGCCCATTGAGAATTTCAAGTTCTGAAATGGCCTTGTCAATCTCTTGCGGCGTTGGCTTTTTTAAAGAATAAAGTGAATGAATTCTCTCGCCTCGGCTCATGAGCTCACTGATCAAGTCATCACCCTGACTCCAAAAGCCAATGGCTCGGGCCAAATAAGAATTGTCGTGAAATCTTTGAAAGAGCTCAATGACTCCAGGGATATCAAGCGGATGAATTTGTCCTTCAATGAAACCTTGATAGACTTTACTGAGGTCCGGCTCACGAGATTGCAACGCTTGCCTGGCTTTGTGATCGCCGATAGGAACCCGGAGATGCTCAAGATAATTGGAATAATATCGAGGATTTTGTGTCAAAATATATTTTTGCAGATCAGAGATCGCATCTTTTTGCGCCTTTGACCAATTCCCCTCGCCACCGACGAAGGCTCTGACCGCAGATAAAGTGTGCATAGAAAAGCGCAAAGTGAAAAGTTCAAGCGCAATTAACAAAGCCATGACGCCAACTACGCCATAAAGCTTTTTAAAAATAGATAGATTCTTCCACCACTGCATGGGATGATAATCAGGGTACTTTAAAAACCGCACCGTTTACTCTCTCCATTCTCACTTTTAAACCATATCCGTTTTAAAAAGGCAAAACATAGTAGGAAGCCAGCGCGCCAATTATCGGTGCACCGTGAAACATTTTTCAATTGTCACTGAAACACCACGCAATTGTCTATCGCCCAAGTGCGAAAGAGACCTAGATTCTAGATGAACATTGGAGAATTTGCATCGACCAATTCGCTTGAACAAGCTAGACACCAAGGAGCGCCGTAAAGTCCCTACCGCTAATCCTATTTATGATTGCCAGGAAACCCTTTGGCAGAGCGAAAGTCACCCGATAACTCACCAATATAAATGCGCGCTTTTGTCGCCGCTGAGGCGTTTCACCAAGAGTATTGTCAAATCACTTCATTCACTGCAAACACTAACAACAAATTCAGTTTAAACTGGAGGCTCAAAACTTTTCAAATAAGGAGTTAAGAGTGACCACACCCAGCAATGAATCAAAACAAAAAACCAAAGCCACCATGATAAAAACACAAGTCAGTGACACGATGGAGGAAATCAAATCAGTTCTCGGCGCAATGCCTGAATTCGCTGAACGTGTACCCAAACTCGGCGTGGTCGGAACCTGGCAAGAAGTCCGTGACTTTCTGCGCTCGTCGCAAACTGCAATTCCACTGCGCTACAAAGACATCGTCAACTTTGCCGTGAGTACGCAAATACCCTGCCCGCTCTCAGTCGACTTTGGCAGAAAAGTCGCACTGGCAGACGGCGTCAGCAAGGAGGAACTGCGGGAGGCCGTGCAGGTGGTCGGCATCATCCGCCACTGGAGCACGTTTCTTAATGGCATTCAACTCAACGAAAAACGCTTTCAGGATGAGGTCCAAAAAATAATCCAAGGCGCCAAGGCGGCTGGCGATAAAATGTTGGAACTCGATTGCTCCGCGAAAAACTTCGCTTCGGTCGATGAGGTCTATGACGACATTCAGACAACGCTGGGGTTTGTTCCAGAATTTATGCAACTCTACCCCAAAGAAGCCATCGCCGGATCCTGGAACCTGTTTAAAGGCGTCCAAATGAACCCCAAATCTTTAATTCCAAGCAAATATAAAGAGCTTATCGGCATTGCCGTCTCCGCGCAGATTCCGTGCCGATATTGTTCCTACTTTCACACTGAGTTCGCGAAAAATCTTTTCGGCGCAAGTGATCGCGAAGTGAGCGAAGCCGCTGCCCTTTCTGCTGAGACTCTCTACTGGAGTGTGATTTGGAATGGGCTTGACATTGACCAGGACAAATTTCGCAGTGAGGCCGGGCAACTCGCACAATCGATGGCAGAAAACATCCAGCAACTTCAGTAACTGACCTTGGGGAATGAGTCGTGCTGAAGTGAACGTGTTAAAGCAAATCAGCCTAAGCAGTTTCACCGAAACATCAGTGAAACTGCTCTCTCGTCGATTAATCGTGAACGTAATCAACTTCGATGCTCGAGCCCTCAGGAGGGGTCGACTGGCCGTGGAAGACAATGGCGCTTGTCGCAGAGTCATAGGTCCAGCCGTTGGTGGCATCTTCCGCAACATCCTTGCTATTCACTTTCACTTTAACTGTGTTAGACTTTGCCATATGGGTCAGTCGAAACTGGCTCACCAATTGAATAATCTGATTTTGAATGACGTTTAGAGAATTACCATAGCTCGGTTCGCAAATACTTCCCAGTTTGCCATTGGTGGCATTGGCGAGCTGCATATAGCGCTGACCGACGATCGACGAATAAGAATCGATCTTATGCTGCTGTAAACACGCATCATCGACCACGGCAATCGCAGAGACGTTGTAATTGCGATGTGCCGGAGTTGAACTCGTCAAATTATCCAAGTAACCGACATACGAGTCGACCGTGTCTAAGGTCGCTGCCGAATAGTCGTGATCGGCGACGCCGCTATTTTGCCAAATATGCTCTGCCCTTGTATCACCACTAAAATCGTCTTCGTCAGATAAGATCACAATCGCCAGAAAGGAATTTTGTCGAAGAAAACTCTTATTGAGTGGATTATCCAAGGTCGCTTTGAAACTTGAAAAAGCGCGCTCATCTCCTGAACCGCCAGCGCCCTGAGAGGCGTTGACCACAAAGTCCATAGCCAGATTCAGGACCGTCGGAATCAAAATCGGTAGGCCCGTGTGCGACGTGGCGTCTGTTCCATCTTTAAGCAAGGATCGAGTCGGATCATTTAAAAACGAGGATGAAGCCAAATAGGCATCCGTTGTGGTCACACCAATTTGAAAGTCATAGCCTTTTTGCTGAAAGGCATTGATGAAACTTCCGAAGTTATTCACGAGATTCGTCTGCAGCGGTGTCATTGAGCTGGAGTTATCCACGACCCAAAGAATATCGACTTTCTTGTTACCACCGCTTGACGATTGCATAAACGTATCTTTAGCAGCTATTCCCGTGGGACCAGGGCCAGGTCCCGGCCCACCGCCGGGTGTCGTTCCGCCTGGAGTCGTTCCCCCTGGAGTCGTGCCTCCCGGAGTCGTGCCTCCCGGAGTCGTACCCCCAGGAGTTGTGCCTCCCGGAGTCGTTGATGTTGCTCCCGGAAGTTGGCTAGCTTTGAGACTGGGTGAACTATCGAATTGAACCTTACCACATCCGATTAAGGCACTGACCGCGAAAAGGCCGAGACTGATATAAAGCGTGCCGTCTTTGACTGGTTTAATTAAATCTTTCATATTTACCTCACTCAGGCGACGATTTCACAACTGACTGAAAGCTTAGTCCTCTCACCTGCTGAATCAGATTACGGCCTTAAGCCGAGACGGTCAAAATTAGGCTA
>JAYVXN010000451.1:0-3560 GCA_043785085.1 Bdellovibrionales bacterium
CTAGCCAACGGCGCTAACTGGACGACGACCAACGAAGGGCTGAGTCAAAAGACCGAGCACAACAGCTACAAACTTTCCTGTCAGAGTACTAGTTCTTGCGGCTCGTGAAGACCTTCAAGAGATCACCGATCTCTCTGACCCAAATAATCTGTTTTAAAAGTCTTTGCGGCAAACTCGCTAGATGCTTTTTATTACTTGCGGGCATCACGATTGTTTCAAAACCGAGTTTTTCCGCCTCACGAAGTCTGGCTTCGGCAAATGAAACAGCCCGCACTTCGCCGGTTAAGCCGATTTCACCAAAAAAGCAGGTTTTCGCATCCACTTCAATGCCGGTTTCAGTTGAAATCAATGCTGCCGCGACCGGCAAATCCGCTGCCGGTTCAACTAATCTGAGGCCGCCGACGACATTAATAAAAACATCGGCCTGAGCTAGCTTCATACTTAAATGTTTATTCAAAACAGCGACCAAAAGATGGACACGATTCACATCAAAGCCCAGAGAGGTTCGCCGTGGCATCGGCATCGGAGTTGAGGTCGTCAACGCCTGCACTTCGCAAAGCAGGGGACGCGTCCCTTCCATTGAAGCAAACACCGCTGAGCCAATGAGTTGCGTGCCACGCTCTTCCAGAAAAAGCTCAGACGGGTTGGCAACTTCGGCTAATCCGTTTTGATCCATTTGAAAGACGCCGAGCTCATGGGTCGCACCAAAACGGTTTTTCAATGCGCGCAGCAAGCGAAATTGATGGCTCAAATCACCTTCGAATGACAAGACTGTATCGACCATATGCTCGAGCACTTTGGGACCGGCGATATTGCCTTCTTTGGTCACATGGCCAATCAGGAAAACACTAATCTCAGACCCCTTGGCTAAGCCCATCAGTTGCGCCGCACATTCGCGCACCTGTGAAACCGAACCGGGGGCCGAGGCGATTTCGGGCATAAAGACTGTTTGAATAGAGTCAACAATCAAAACATTAGGTTTGTGAACAGTGGCCAAATCCCGAATCGTGGTCAAATTGGACTCACTGGCCATTTTTACATTGCCACTGGTCACACCAAGACGCTGCGCGCGCATACCGCTTTGGCTCACGGATTCTTCACCAGAAATATAAAGAACTGATTGTCCGCCCTTGGCGAGGCCACCGGCCATTTGCAAAAGAAGTGTACTTTTACCGATGCCAGGATCACCACCGAGCAGAACAAAGCTTCCTTGAACGAGGCCGCCGCCTAAGACGCGGTCAAACTCATTGAATCCGGTGGTGGCTCTGGCAAAATTCAAAGTTTGTAAATCTTGATCAAGTGAGATCAAAGAGCTCACCTGGCCGCTGCCGTTACCCGCAGCCGGGCTCCAGCCGCGTTGCCGAGCAGTTGCCGGAGCTTCGTTGACCACCACTTCTTCAACCAAGGAGTTCCAAGCGTCACAATCGCTGCAGCGGCCTTCCCATTTCGGACGCTGAGCGCCACAATTTTGACATATAAACAATGATCTGGTCTTCGATTTTGCCATGAAATCTAGTTATCATGTTTGGATCGCTGATTCAAATGAGTCTCCCATTTCCAGCAAAGGTGTTGCGTCACGTGATTATAAAAACTTCTGCTCTAATAATTTTACTGCTTCTCCTCAATCCCTTCACTGCAAGAGCCGGTGACCTGCTTCAGTACAATTTTATTGAAGATACCGGATTAGGCGACCGAACTTCGTCTATTGCGGGGACGCCAGCGCCTGTCGGAAGCGAAAAACTGCGGGCAGCGCAAAAACTTCTGTGGGCCTCAAAAAACGAAGAGGCCTTCAAACTATTATCTGAGAATTTGGAAACGGCACCGGACAAGGATCAAAAAGGCCTGACACTTTTTTCATTGGGCGTTGTTTCTTATAAAATGGGCAAAGACCAAGATGCGCAAAATTACCTAGGCCAGGCGATGGCTCTTGGCACGCGCATCAACGATTACATCGATTACTTTTTGGGATTGAGCTACAAGCGCACTGGTCAAATGCCAAAAGCGCGCGCCGAATTTCTAAAGGTCCTCGACTCGAAAGCTCCAGCGATCACCCAACAAGAGGCACGCCTGCAATTAGGGGATGTGGCATTTACCGAAAAAAATTATCGAGGCGCTTTGCAACAGTATCGCCTGCTGCAAAAGAAATTTAAAAATACCGAAAGCTATCCGACTGTGCTCGTCCAACTTCTGCGCTCAGAGCGCCGCCTTGGCGGGCGAAACGCCGGCTGCAAATGGGCCAAGGAATTGTACGCCAAATATCCGTCGGCCCCAGAGATCAAAGATTGGACTGCGGATCTTGTTCACAATAAAATCGACGGGCAAATTCTCGGCTGCTCGGCTTCGCAAAAAGAATTGCAGTCACGCATTCGCCGTCTGCAGTGGAGTGGTGAAGCCGAGCGCGCGCTCACTGAGCTTAAAAGTATGCAAGGGCGCCTCGGCGGTGAAGGTCAGTATTCAATGGATGCGCTGATCGCCAATCACTTCATCAACGAAGGTCGCACCGATGAAGCTTTACGCTTGTTGCTGTCACATTACGATGAACAAAACGGCCGACCCGGTTATCTTTTGCTTTTAGCAAAAGCCGCATCGCGAGCTGGAGATTTTCAAGCGGCCGTCGGGGCTTTTTACCGAGCTTATCAGATGGCTCCACGTGCGAAAGACTCACGCAATGCGCTCTTTCAAGCGGCATTTATGAGTTATCAGTTTCAGGATTACGACGGCGCCTCGCACAAGTTTGAACAGTTCGTAAAAACCTTCGCAAGCTCAGGCCTGGTGCGCGATTGCCAGTGGCACCTCGCCTGGATTCGTTACCTAAAAGGTGATTACAGTGGTGCTTACTCGTACTTCGCCAAACTCGCAAATGTGAAAATGACCTCAATTCGCCGTCGTGGCCGCCGCCGTATTCGCGTGGTGGTCGATCCGAATCACCAAGAGCGTGTGAAGTACTGGATGGCCATGTCGCTTTTGAAAATGAATCGACCCGGTGAGGCGATTCCGTTATTTTTGCAACTCGCCCGTGACCCTTCGATCGGCTATTATTCGGTCTTATCCTATTATCGCCTCACGACCATTCCTGCTTCGTCACTCAAAGGTGATATTAATTTGGCGAAAAAAGCGGCTCTCGAAGGAGCCGGCCAAATGAGCGAAGAAGAATTACTCACCGCTGCTGTCAAAGCGCAAGATGAAGAAGCCGTGGCCGCTGAAGCCGATAGCGAAGCCAGCCTGGCCGCCAGCAGTGGTGATGCCGCACCCGAATTGGTTGACGGCGAGGCCCAAGCTTCAGCCCAAGATGATGCTGGCACTGGCGACGAAGATGTCACTGGCGATACGGCTCCGTCACTGGACACAGCCGATGTAAATTTCAACGCCCCATTTTTATCCAAGCGCTTTGACCGCGCCCGTGACCTCGTGACGGCTGGCCTGGATGAATTCGCCCGCCGCGAATTGATGGAAATCGAACGTCATACCCGCAACAGCAACGACCGCCGCACTCTGATGCAGGAGTACCAACTCGTGCAAAACTTCTACCGCGCCTCTTACATCGGTGAAACCGAATTCGG
>JAYVXN010000452.1:0-3559 GCA_043785085.1 Bdellovibrionales bacterium
GACTTGCTCAGAAAATCTGGACTCAACGTACGGTGTACGTACGCCTCGTCCAGATTTTCCTGCGCGAGCCGCCACCTTCGGGCTTCTGGAGCATTCCGAATCGAAAGTTTATGCAACATTGGGGCTAATTCAACATTGAAACACCTTTTTTCTAGACCTATTTTGAGTTACTTTCAACTCTATGAAAAAATCTTTCGGACCTCCGCTCGTGCCACGCGCTTTGAATCGCCCTGGATTGGCCAAGCCCCTGCCGGCTTCGGCCAAATATCATGCCTATCGCGGATTTTTTCTTCTCGCAGTTTTTTTGATATTTTTGATGATCATTCGGGATTTCATCATTCCCTTGACGATCGGGACGATTTTCGCCACGGTTCTCTATCCATTTATGAAAAAACTGGAAAGCTGGCGGATGCGGCCTTGGCTGGCGGCAATTGTGGTTATTTTTCTATTTTCAGTTTCATTTCTTTTACCGATAGGAATTCTAGTCTTTAAGGGCGTGATGGCCGCGATTTCTGCCATCCAATCTATTCAGGACAAAGTCAGTCTTGAGGGTAATTCGATCTCAATTGACAGCGTCTTTAACTTTTTAGGATTGGATTCGCTCCTCGATAAAGTGGATACGCTGCTGCCTTTCTCGCAAACCGAAATCAATGACATGATTCTCAAAGCCATGAAAGCCAGCGGTTTGTATCTGAGTGGCGTCGCTCAAGGCATTGTTGCCAATCTTCCAGGGTTTATGCTTTCAACCTTCATCATCTTAGTGACCGTCTATTTTTTGCTTTTAGACGGAAAAAGAACTCTTCAGTTCATTCGCGAAAACTCGTTCTTTGAGCAAAGACGAACCGAGCAGCTATTTGAATCGATGTCCTCTTTGTGCTCAAGTGTGGTCATTGCCTCGATCGCTGCTGGTGCTGTGCACGCCGCGCTCATGGGGCTCGCCTGTCTGGTGACCAAAACGGCAAATCCGTTTCTCTGGGCATTGGTGACTTTTTTTGCGAGCTTTTTACCGGTCGTCGGAACGGCTCCGGTTTTGATCTTTATGATTCTTCGCAGTTTTATGGCTGGAAATAATTCGTCCGGAATCGTGTTTATGGTCGCGGCACTTTTTATTGGGATTGCTGACAATGTGGTGCGGCCTTTGGTTCTCAGAGGAAAATCGGAAATGCATCCTTTGGTCGGCTTCATTGCGGCTTTCGGCGGGTTGACTTCGATGGGGTTTTATGGACTGTTTATCGGTCCAGTCGTGGCTGGATTGTTTTTCCAGATTTTACCTGACGTCACTAAGTCTTTTGGAAAAAACTAAAAGCCCGTAGACGTACGTAGAGCCACTTGCGAGAATTTCTGCAGTCACTTGAGAATTTCGCTACAATAAGGCATATGTCGGAAACGAAATCGCCTGCACCTTTGTCTCCTGAGTATGATCTTGTCGTCATTGGTTCTGGTCCGGCCGGACAAAGAGCCGCGGTTCAGTCGGCAAAACTTGGCAAAAAAGTTTTAGTCATTGAGAAAGAAAAAATTGGTGGCTCCTGCCTGCACACGGGGACTGTCCCGAGCAAAGCTTTGCGTGAGGCAGCGCTCC
The DNA here is from genome assembly GCA_043785085.1 of Bdellovibrionales bacterium. Lineage (GTDB taxonomy): Bacteria > Bdellovibrionota > Bdellovibrionia > Bdellovibrionales > JAMPXM01 > JAYVXN01. The sequence goes on from JAYVXN010000452.1 coordinate 1,580, forward strand.
GCTTACAGGGAGAGAACGCCGTTCAGGTGGCGATGGAACGAAGCCAGCGAGTTGTTCAAGAAGAAAGTGCCGTCATTGCCCATCAGTTAAACCGTAATTCAGTCGAGTTCGTCAGTGGGACTGGATCATTTGGTTCGAAAAATTCTGTGGTCGTCACTCAGGCCACCGGGCGAACTGAAGTTCGCGCCAAGTTTATTTTTCTGGCGACGGGCACACGCCCGAGACGGCAGGCCGATATTTGTTTTGACGGTAAATTCATTTTCGATAGCGACACGATTTTAAACATGACCTCACAGCCCAAGCGCATGCTCGTCATTGGTGCCGGAGTGATTGGGTGTGAGTACGCGAGTATTTTTGCACATACTGGCGTTGCCGTGACTCTGATTGATCGTCGGCAGGAGTTGCTCCGAGCGATTGATCAAGAAATTGTCGGCGTGCTTCAGAATCATTTTATACAGGAAAAAATCGATGTTCGGCTCGGCTACGATTTCAGTGAATTCAAACTCACCGGCCAGGCGATGCAAGTCACTCTGGCAGATCACCATGGCCATAAATTCGTACAAGAGTTTGAAGCGGTTCTTTACTGCATGGGTCGGATCGGAAACGTCGAAAGTCTTCATCTTGAAAATGTCGGCTTAAAGCCAGATGAAAGGGGCTTAATCAACGTTAATAAAAACTATCAGACGGCGGTTCCGGAAATTTACGCCGTTGGCGACGTCATCGGGCAGCCGGCACTTGCAGCCTCTTCATCTGAGCAAGGCCGCTTGGCGGCTTTGCACGCTTTTCAGAATGAAGAAGCACATTTTCCCGAGACATTTCCGTACGGAATATACACGATCCCAGAGATTTCATCCGTTGGTGCTCAAGAAGAGGATCTGCAAAAAAACAAAATCGCCTATGTGGTGGGTCGGGCGCAATACCGCGAGCTCGCGCGTGGCAAAATTATTAATGACGAACACGGCTTCTTGAAACTTCTTGTCGATGTCAAAACCGAGAAAATTCTCGGCGTTCATGTGATTGGGACCGGAGCGACTGAATTAGTTCACATCGGACAAACGGCCATGGCTTTTGGAGCCACCGTCGACTTTTTTGTGAAAAACGTTTTCAACTATCCGACGCTGGCGGAAGCCTATAAAGTGGCGGCTTATTCCGCGCTCAATCTTCTGCGTGCGGTTCGCCGCTAATTCAAAGCTTTCGAGACTATTTCAAAGACATTGCTGGAAAGCCCGGACTTCGCAAGAATTCTTTTCAGCTGCGCTTTGATGAGATCTTGCAGAACAATATCATATTTTCGCCATTGATTGAAAACCGTCGCAAGCCTGGCCGCGACCTGATGGTTTCGTTCATCAATTTCCAAGATTTGATCGGCAATAAAGCGATATCCAGCGCCGCTTTTTTCGTGAAAGCAAACCGCGTTTCTCATACCAAACTGCACCAATAACGAATTTATTTTATTCGGATTAGTGGCATCAAAAACTTCATCTTTGAGCAACGACCGAACTCGCTCAAGTGAATGCGGCGTACAGCTCAGAGCTTGCACCACGAGCCACTTGTTCATGACTAAACTTTCGCTCTTCCATTTCTGATAAAATTCGCTCATCGCCAATTCTCTTTGCGTTGATTCAGAAAGATTCAGGGTTTCTAGAGCATTGAGTTCGTCGGTCATGGTCGTGGCGGATTTTCTTTGCGCATAGGCCCAATCCAGATACCGTCCGCCGAGTCTCACGAGATAGCCGAGCGCTCGGCCTTTTAAGGAACGTTGGGCCGCCAGTTGCGCTGTCCACTTTTTATCAAGAGACGTTTTTGCTAGGGTCTCGTAAATCGCGACGAGCTCCTTTTCATACCGAGCTGCGATGGCGTGACAGAGCTGTTCGCGAGCCTGGTGGATGGCATCGACGTCAATGATCTCATAGAACTGCGCGAGGTATTGCTCGACCGGCAGCAAAAGCATCAGGGCCTTAAATGCAGGATCAAGCGCGG
>JAYVXN010000453.1:0-3558 GCA_043785085.1 Bdellovibrionales bacterium
AATGAATAGGTCATGTTATTGCGAAAAACGACATCCCAGAATACCTTTTGATAGAATCGCGCCGTTGCAAAACCTTTTGTATAATCTTTTTCTCCGCCGAGGCCCGCGTACTCTAAAGAGGCACTGGTAAAGAGGCCCTTTGTCGGAGCAAAGCGATCGTTTCGCTTATCATACTCAAGCGTCAGTGTTGCAGAGCTGGTGTAACCATTAGCACTTGAAGGTGGGAACAAATCCGCATCGCCATCCGGAAACAAGGAGATCACGGTTTGGTCGAGTTTATAGCGCATAAAGCCTTGTAAAAATCGCGCTAAAGGATGACCTAAGCGAACGGCGCCACCACGTTTGGATTCGACATAATCGGTCAATTCCCGACGGCTCGAATAAGCATCAAAGCCCACCGACCATTCCGTATCTAAAAAGTACGGCTCAGTGAAATTGAAGTTAAATAAACTCGCCTTGCTGCTGACATCGATTGAAATACCTAATCTCTGGCCGCGGCCGAAGAGATTGATCTGATTGACCTGACCGTTGAAAATAAACGACGAGTAAGTGCTGTATCCGGCACCGACTTGAATACTTCCGGTGTTGCGCTCTTTAACGACAATGTCCAAATTCATCACATCGGCATTGTCTGCTGGAGTGCTGGAATTAAAATTCACCTCATCAAAATAGCCCAAGCGTTTGACGTTTTCGATCGATTCACGCTTTCGGGTCTCATTGTAAAGTTCACCCTCACGAATACGCAATTCCCGGCGCACCACTTTATCCCGCGTCTTGGTGTTACCAACGACATTGATGCGGCCGAAGTACACTTTATTACCTTTATCAATTTCAAAAGTAATATCGACTTCTCGGTCTTTTTCGCGAATGCGCGTGCGCGGAATAATATTGGCGTAGGCGTAACCCAAATCACCGTACTTGGCCTGTAAAGTGCGCAAGTCTTTCAGAAGAGTTTCATGAACATACCAGCCAGAGCCATTGATTTCAGTCGAAGCAAACAAGTCTTCGCGGTCAAACAAAAGATCACCAGCAAAATCAACCGTGCCGACCTTGAAGCGCTCACCCTCTTCAACGCGAATGGTGATGTAAATGCCTTTACGATCTGGAGTCACATAAACCTGGGGCCGATCAATTTTAACCTGAACATAACCTTCATTAAAGTAAATATAATTTAAGAGCTGCACATCGCGGTCAAAGGCATCTTGTTTGTAAGAGCCGTTACCGGAAACGAAACTAAAAAATCCGCCTTCTTGAGTCTGCATCGCACCTTTGAGTTTGCCGTCAGGCAAATTGCGATTACCGAGAAAGGTGATGCGCTTCACTTTAACCTTGTCGTTTTCCTGAATCTCAAAGCGCAGTCGCACTGACTCATTGGTCGGCCCATTGGCCGTCACCGGCTCAATTTTGGGAGTGATTCGCGCCAGAAAAAAGCCCTTATCTTCATAAAGCTTTTGCATTTTTTCAGTGGCTTCACGAATTTTGCTCATGTTCAGAATCTCAAACGCTTTGAGGGCCGCCGCTTCTTTTAGTTCATCGGTTTCGATTTCCGAATTACCTTCGAAAACGATCTCAACGACCGATGGTTTTTCGACCAAGGTATAAGTCAAATCGACTTTGTCGTTATTGAGGGTACGCGCGACCTGCACGTCATAAAAATAGCCGGTCTTGAATAAAGCTTCGACGTCGGCCCGAACCTTATCAGCCGTGTAGGTATCGCCTTCTTTTGAAACTAGGCGCGCCACGACCGCATCGTTTTCGATTTTTTTATTACCTTGCAAAGTGATCTTGCCGATTTTTTGCCCGCCGACTTCGCTAATGGCCGCCTTGCTGTCGCTTACAGGCAGCGCTTGAATCGGGGCTTTTTTAGCAGCTGGATTCGCTTTGCGAGCCGCTCGTTTCAGGGGCCGAATGCCACTGGCACTTGGCTGTCTGGAAAAATCGCTCGGCTGGGCATGAACTCCCAAAACGAAAAAGAAGACACTTACGAAGATGATGAATTTCCAAATCGGTCGGCGCAACTGCTGAATTCCTAAGTAGTTATATATACTTACAAACACTCGCCGAAAGCCTACTGCGAAAACCTAGACTTGTCAAAGTTTGAGATTTCCTAAGTGAAAACGGTGACCTTTTGCAACAAGTTGCGTTGCGTGGATTGAAGAATCGAGTGCCTAAAAATGCAGCGCATTTAGATCGTGAGCGACGCGTTTGGTCCGTCTTTTTCCCAAAGACCATCGCGCATGCGTAACACGCGCGGAAACTTCTGCGAAAAGCCGGCATCATGGGTCACGACAACGAGAGTCAGTTTGAGCCGAGCCTTCAGATCAAAAAACAGCTCCTGAATTTTTTGGCCATTGGCCGTATCGAGGTTTCCGGTGGGCTCATCAGCAAAAAGAACTTCGGGTTTTCGCACCAATGCCCGCGCAATCGCCACGCGCTGCTGCTCACCACCGCTCATCTCTGAAGGGTAGTGATTGAGGCGATGACCGAGACCAAGAAGTTCCATGAGCTCACCCGCTTGTTTCTTTGCCAGAGGAATTGAATCTCCAGCAATTCGACACGGCATCATGACATTTTCTAGCGCCGTAAATTCGCCGAGCAAATGGTGAAATTGAAAAACAAAACCCATGCTCTGGTTGCGAAACTGCGCCAATGCCCCTTCAGACTTCCGAGTCAAATCCGTGCCCTTGAAAAAAACTTTGCCAAGCGTTGGCCGATCGAGCGTGCCGAGAATTTGCAAAAGCGTACTTTTACCGGCACCACTGGCACCCACGATACAGACGGCTTCGCCAGTATCGATGTTCAAATCAATGCCGCGCAAAACTTCAAGACGAGTCGAACCCATGGGATAGGATTTGGTCACACACTGAGATTGAATCAGCACCTCTGAGACTCCTTATTCATAGCGCAAACCTTCCACGGGCTTCAAACGAGCACCGCGAAGAGCGGGTGCCAGGGTCGAAAGCAGACAAATGAGAAAGGTCGAGACGACGATCAACGCAATGTCGGCTGAGCGAATTTGCACTTCAATGTAATCCAGCTTGTAAACATCAGCCGGCAAGATGACCCAAAACTTTTGCAAAAGCATAAATCCGGCCGCAAACACCAGCCCGAGCAAAATGCCAAAGACGGTGCCAAGAAATCCATAAAACAAGCCTTGATAAGAGAAGATAATCAGCACATCGCGCGGCCCAAAGCCGATGGCCTTGAGAATACTTAAATCTGCATAGCGTTGCATCACGCTGACAAACAAATTACTCGACACATTGAAGCTCGCCGCGATCACGATCATCAAGAGCACGATAAAAATCGTCGGCCGTTCAATCTTGATGGCATCAAAAAGATTGCGGTTCACATCCATCCAATCCCGTGTCCAGTAAGCAGAACCCAATTCGCGCGACAGTCGCGCCGAGACCTCCGGAGCGAGCTTTGCATCACTCAATTTCAAGCGCACCCCTGAGAAATTATCGCCCATGCCCCCGAGGTCCTGTGCGGATTTGAGATCCGTCAGCACATAGCGCTCATCATATTCAACTTTTCCCAGATCCAATACCCCAACCA
>JAYVXN010000454.1:0-3556 GCA_043785085.1 Bdellovibrionales bacterium
CCTATTCATTTCAAACGGTCCACGGATTGATGCTACTTAGTTCAGTCGCAGTGATTGCATATGCTTTTCATGGACAAAATTACTTTCAAAGTTACGCACCCGAGTCGGTTGTGCTCAGCTTTGCAGGAGTCATAGCACACATCTTTGCGGCACGTAGCCCTGGTTACTTCGGGCGAAGGCTTTCGTTAAGCCAGCCACAAACAGGATCCATTGCGGATCTATTGCGCGAAGGACTCGAAAGCAATAGATGCGAGAGCGTTTTTAGGATTGGCCCCTAAGAAGAATCTCGACACTGGATACGGATTTTCGATAGGCGTCAAAAAATTCATGCTTATGAAGGCTTCCAAGGCTGCCCAGGACTCCACTCTATGCCCGTTCGCATGATATGGAGCCGGCCAATCGAATCGTTGGGAGCTCTGCCTCCAGCCATGCAACCGCTAGCAGTCCCCTCGGCTATTTCTAGATCATAAGTTAGAAGTTTATATTTGCTCAAAGGTTCGCCATAAACTGCGAACGAAATGACGACCTCAAGAAGGCAGGCAAAAATAATGAACTGGAAAAACATTTTATTTTTCATATCAAAAATGATCTCAACAGGCGATCGGTGTCCAGATCCCAATGACTGGCGCCAGAGGGCGGTATTTCCGAAATGTGCATTGTGGATCCAGCCCCGCATGTTATTCGAAGATGGCTTGGACTGGAATGCGCTGATCATCTGTCCGGTTGAGCTATTTCGCAAAGTCCGCACTTCGCATAATGAGCTTTATGCGGTTCTACACATAATTCCCAACTATAGCGTGATTTGATAAGCGATCGCGTAAAATGTGGGCTCGCCAACGCTCGGGCAAAAGGCAAATTGATCGGAAGAAAGAAGATGCGCGATTCAGACTTGATTCGCAAACTTCTAAAAAGTGGTCTCTCGTTTCGGCAGGTAAGTTCGATCGCAAAATGTTCGCACGGATCTGTGTCGGCGGAAAAGGCTGCAATGAAAAAAGAAGAACTCGATCTAACAATAAAATTGGCGACCCAGGCCGCAGCAGAAAAGGAATTGCGGGCAACGGGAACGGTGTGCCCGGAAATGCCAAAGGCATAGCTCCCTCGGGGGAAAAATCAACGGTCCGAGGGTGGACCTAGAAAATGGCGGGCCTTCGTGTCCGCCGTTTTTTTATCTCTCGGGCGGTCAGAAAAACTGGTCTTTGTTCGGCTGGACTAAAAGCCAGAAGTCTCCTGACTTCGGCCTTTCTCGCGGAAGTCACGACAGCTGCGCATTCGCCTTACTGTCGCGAGCATCATCCGAGTGTTTTTGATAGGGAGTCGCATCATTTTTCCGCGCTGATTTTCTTAACTCCAAAGCGATTATAAGTGGTTGCGGCAATATCAAAACCCCCGCGATCTCTCAAAAAATTGAGCATAAACAGTTTTTACTGATTAAAAGCTGATCTTAGTGAAGCCAAATTTTTCTAAAACACTGAGACCTTTTAGCCCAAAACCGCATCGACTATTTTTGCTACTCGAGGTCGCGTCTTCTGGACCCCAAATCAAAATTCATTTGTTGGTTGTGCCGACAATTGGAGGTGACGAGCGAAATCACACTTTTAAATCAGTCTCCGTCGAGATGTAAATCGTAGGTGGAACAATTTGCGAGTGGATAATACCCGACTCTTATGGCGGCAATGAGGTGTTTTGCTTCTCGTCCCATGGTAGAGGTGAATTTTGCATCAGTGCAGCTTATGCTGCTATTGGTGCTTACAACCGGACCCGACGGCGTTTGATCACCAGTCATTTTTTGCAACGCAACCAAATCCATTTGAGTCCACTTACCAGTCAAAATCGGCTCCACCAAGATCGGCGAACAGCATCTATTCCTAAGAAAATCGATGATTTCGATTGGCTTCATCCCGGAAAGCCTTTGGCGATCCAAAACCTCAACGGTCCCGGCCGGCGACCGGTGGCCCCCAAAGAAATAATTAGGTTCAATTCGATCTCCTGTAGCACAGGCTAGTAGGCTCATTGCAAGCAGTAACGAACTAATTAATCTGATCATGTGATCACCAATCATTTTGTTGCCCTTAAAATAAGAGCATCATATTCTACAGCAGAGATAATTGGCGCCAAAGAATTTCGCAATGAACTGTCCCCTGAAATCTCTAGTTGATCTAGTATCGCTTTTAATCGAAGCTGAAGCGCACCTAAGAGGAATTTTCTTTGTTCATCTGCCGGCTGCGATTGTTTTTTTGACTCTTGATCCAGATAGGTCGCCAGGCCAGCAGCAACGTTGATAATATTGTTCTGCGCGATTTCCGAAAGAGTGGTGCCACTGAGGACTCTTGCTTGAAGACACGTTTCAAAATTCGATAATTCATTTAATGAACGCTTCAATTCACTGGGAATTTTGGGGTGCTCATCTAGGTATTGGTCCATTGAAATACAGCGAAAATACGAGACTGAATTATCGCACTCTACTGAAGTATTTAATTCATTGGCTCTGCAGTCGCTAATCCTCGGTACTTTGTATTGATTATAGACATTTTCTAGTGGCTGAAGGGCGTACGGACTCCTCCTGAGAAAGCCATTTTTGGAGTAAGCGATCTTTTCAGATACATATATAAAACCATGAGACTCTAGGGAGTCACCGGTACCGACACTTCGAATCGCTCCAATATCCCCGGGAATGCGGGGTTCACCGTTTTTTAAAGAGCGACAAAGGGGAGGCCTCATATAAAATGCCATTTCCTCTGGAGTTGAATAGCGAAGTGCCGGAAGAATATCACTCATGACGAGGGCCAGGTTCCAACAATTCGGACCTGATATTTCGGGAGTTGCCCCATGAAATTTCACGACATGATCTGGCACACAATTAGTAATATCGAAACTACAATCACTCCAGGGTAAAGGTGCACTCCGTGGTTTTTTTTTATCAAATGGGCATCTCTTTTGAATTCCTAAGTTAGTCGTCCACGTTGCCAGCGATCTGGTGACCTCAGCAACTTCAGCACAAGAAGGATCCGTCAAGTAAATACGCCCGCCGCTATTTTTGACTTCGAGCCCAACAGATTCGAAGGCAAACAATCCTAAAATCAGCTGGAGCGACAAACGTTTACACCAAGTCATATTGGGAGTTATCGTCAAAAATGATGGAATACTTGATAGCCCAAAACCAGATGTTTGGCTAAGTAGAAGGATTGCGGGACTTGTTTCCGCTCTGCAAGTGTCATTGTCATGAGTATGAAGGCAGGCTGCGTTGAAGCAGTAAAAATTGGACTGTTACTAAAGTCAGGTTCGTATCGAAAAAAAGTGCACATTTCAGCTTACGGCCGAAGCGCATTTGTGGGGCAAACACGATCTTCGGCGCTGGACGGCTCAGGTATGTGTTTCTGCTCGTCAAATTTTTGCATAACAAGGAGTTTTGGGACCCCGATTTTGCTAAAAAATTTATTTTACGCAGATCACGCCTTCTGGAAGTCGTGACGTCAACACGTCACGTTTACTTGGTGCGCCCGGTAGGACGCGAACCTAGGAAATGAAAGATTTCTGAGCACCCAATCAGGGGAAGCTC
>JAYVXN010000455.1:0-3542 GCA_043785085.1 Bdellovibrionales bacterium
CTTTTGATTGTGAAATTATGGTTAATGACAACAAGACGGTTTGGATGGGCCAGGCCTTTCAAGGCAGTGCCGGCGGATCGGGGATGATTATCCGAAACGCGACTCTGGCTCCCGGGCAGATTATCAACGTGCATTTCGCCGGCAATGAAACTCTGCCGCCTTTCAATGCGGTTTGTGAAATTGTCAGTAAGAAATTTATTCGAGAAGTGAAATTTCCACGAACGCCAGTTCCTTACGGTGTGAAATTTATTAAGATGGACCCAGCCGTTGAAGAGCTTGTAAAACGGCATTTTAACGCAATGTAAATTTCAGTATATTCGGAATTGTACCGAGTAGCTCATAGATCACTTTTTGCTCATTCCTTGGATGTACTCTCAGAGCAATAGAATTCGAAAAAGAATTCGAAAAAGAATTCGAAAGAGAATTCATATAGAGAGACATCAATTTAAGTCGGTTTTGAAAAATTATTTTCTAGAGGGGGACAGATGGATGCACTCATGAAATTCGCGGTCGATAATTACATTCTCGACGGCGCGATTATCTCAATGGGATTATTTGGAATGGCGCTCATCATGGAGCGGGTCAAAGCTTTGTTCTTTGACTATTCAATTAAGGTCGATCCCTTCATGGCTCGCGTCAACCAGTTGATCGAAGCGGATAAAATTGAAGAGGCAATTACGTTTTGCGCTGCCAATGATAAAAAGCCGCTACCGTATGTGATCAAGCGAATCCTTGAGCGCAGTGACCGGGATGACCAAGCGATTGAAGCTTCGCTTGATATCGCTGCCTCTGAAATTGCCCCCCGGTTGGCAAAAAACTTAGGCTATCTTTCAATGGTCTCAAACGTCGTGACCTTAATTGGTTTGTTGGGAACCGTGGTCGGACTGATCATGTCGTTCAAAGCGGTCAGTTTTGCTGATCCCGCGCAAAAACAGACATTGCTGGCAGATGGTATTTCACTTGCCATGCATGCGACAGCCATGGGTCTTTTAGTCGCCATTCCTGTCATGGTTTGCTACTCATTTTTACATGCTCGTCAAAACCGTCTTTTTACTGAAATTGATCAGAATTCAAGTAAGACGATTGAACTTTTAAAGTCACGTGGGCTTGAGAGTTTCGCGACACATGCTTATTCGACTTCGGGAATCAACGACGGCAAGAAAATTAAAATGCCGGCTGGACCGATAAAAACCGCCTAATTGGATTTTGAAAAAGGTAGGACGTCATGGCTCGACGCTTTTATACACGAACCGAAGACTCGACATTCGAACTGAATTTAGCTCCGATGCTGGATATCATCGTTTCGATCGTGCCGATGCTTCTTTTGAGTATTGCATTTATTAAGGTTGCGGTGATTGAAACACCGATTCCGCAACCCGTGCAAAAGGCTATTGAAGCCGATAAAAATAATAAAGAGGTGCAGATCAGTCTAGCAGTTTCAAAAGAAGCTGGCTTTAAGATCTCCATCAACAATAAGGGTCAGCAATCAGACCGAAGTGTTCCGCTGAAGGGAAAAGATTTCGATCTCGCCGGTCTTCATAAAGAGATGTTGAACCTGAAGCAAGAACATCCTGAAGTTTTTCGTATGGAGCTGCATCCGGATGAGTCTGTGGAACTTGCGGACATCGTCACTGTGATGGATCAAATCCGCACCACCGCAATGGGCGAAGCAAAAGTCTGGTTCACGGATGTTGAGAGCGGCAAAAAAATAGAAACCAATCTTTTATTCCCTGATGTTGTCTTTGGCAACGTCGCGGGAGGGTGATGGTATGGCACGACGAAGAGGTTTTCAAAAATACATAGACAAGCGCACGCCATCGACGTTTAAGATTCAAATCACGTCGATGGTCGACATGTTCGTTATACTTCTGGTGTTTCTTCTCAAAAGTTATTCGACTAGCCCGGTGCAAATCAACCCGAGCAAGGATTTGACTTTACCGACTTCGACCTCGGTCAAAGATCCCGTCGACGTCCTCAAGCTCGTGGTTTCTAAAGCTGGAATTTTTGTCGATGACAAAAAAATTGTGGATTTGAAAGAGGGTCAACTCAATGCCGCAGACATTGATCCTAATGACACGAATTTCATTCGCGTTTTATACACAACTCTTGATCAGGCTGCGCAGAAATCCCGATCCATTGCAACTGTGAATGACACTGTTGAGTTTGATGGAAAAGTTGTGATGCAAGCTGATCGCACACTTCCCTACACTTTGCTTCGCAAGGTCATGTACACCTCCATGATGGCAGGTTACGCGGACGTGAAAATTGCCGTCTTGATGAAAGAATAGAAGGGGCGTAAGGGGACAATATGGGCGCACCAGAAATTTTTCTTGAGCATAAAAAAGGCGAAAAGGTTCAAAAATACCTTCGCGTCCAACCAAAGGGCGAACTCTTCGTCATTGGCTCCTCTCCAAAGGCTGACTTACGCATTTTGGGTGATGGCGTGTCGGGTTGCCATGCGGCATTAACGTATCGTGCACCGCACTGGTATGTTTGTGATTTAAGTGGTGAAGGCAATACTCTCATCGACAATAAATCACTTAGCGAAGCCCAAGTTGACGGCTCTCTGGTGGTGCAGATCGGCTCTCATAAAATCAAATTATTTGCGAAAGATAAATCCGGTGAAGATCTCTTTAAAGAGAGTGCTATCGCCGGTTCAGTGAAATTGCACCAAGTGGTCGTGCGCTCTCGCAATAAAATTGTTGAAACTCATCTTCTCTCGGCATTTGAGCCATTTCGTTTTACCAATGGCACAGAGAAAATGACCTTAAAGTCTCCGCCTGACGGAAAATGGCTGATCACCGAGCTTGGCTCTCGGGTCATTCAACAGCGCTTGGTTCCCGCTCAAGAAATGATCGCCTCAGAAGGTATGAGTTTCGATCGCGCGATGACGAAACCGCTAGGCCTTGCGGTCGTCACTTTGGTGATCCTATTGAGCCTACTCGGATTGATCTCACATCTGGCTCCGACGAATCCAGAAAAAGCTCTAGATCAAAAATCTGTGGACATCATTTTTAACGCGAAGGCGATTAAGAAAAAGCGCATTGAGGCCACGAAGGTCGCCCAAAGCGCGAAAATTCTTCACGGTGGCACGAGTGATTCAGCGCAAGCCAATCAACCGCGCCAGGCAATGCCTGATGAGGCGACAGCTCCAAAAATTGTTTCAAAAACGGCTCAAGCTTTAACGAGCTTACGAAAATCAGGATTGAGTCAACTCATTGGCAAAATTGCCAAACGGGCCAGCAAAACTGGAATTTTAATTTCCAGTGTGGGTGTGACACCTGACAATGCAGCGGCTGGCCGTGCCCTATTCAGCCACGGCACGACCACCACGGGTGGGGGCGGCGGCGCCTCGCACGAGGGCAAAACCTATAAACTTGGCGGCGTCGGTACCAAAGGCAAAGGTGGCGGTGCCACGAACTTCGGTGACGGTACGGCACTTGCCGGCGGCGCTGTTGGCCATGGCGAGATTGCTCTGATCGATGAAGAGACGGTCGTGGAGGGTGGACTGGATCGTGATGTGATCGCTGAGGTCATTCGTC
>JAYVXN010000456.1:0-3534 GCA_043785085.1 Bdellovibrionales bacterium
TCCAACGAGATAAAGAGAGCCGCTCACCAGCACCAGATCTCCTGGCTTAAAACGAAGTGCGATTTCCTGCAGGCAAAAGAGCGGATCGGTGTGACTGAATTCGGCTTTGTCGAGCCAATTGCCGTAATCGCTAAGTGCAATTGGCCGAAATGGATTTGCCGTTAAATAGCGTTTTGACAATTCTCGACTGAGGATCACTCATTCTTAAAACAAGAAATGTTCATGAATCCTTCTGCCCCATTAGTCATTTTAACCTGCATCCATTGATTATCAACCTTGTGCGCATAAAATTTTTCGCCGGGCTGATGGTGTTCACTGATGATGTTGGCGGAATCCGAGCTAGCCTTACGGATGGCGCATTCTTTATGAACCTTAACCCAGCCTTCATTGCGATTGCCATCGCCAGTTGACGACAAGGCCGCCACTTTCATTTTGTCAGAATGAACAGAATCGAGTTTTTTATCGAGCTCAACAATCTTCTTATCGATGGCTCGCAATTGTTTACGATCTTCAAGCAAAGCCATACGCAGATCGGCAACTTCTTTACCGTTCCAATTTTTGGTTTGTTGCAATTGGGCAGCAGAGGCCATCATTTTACGCTTGGCCGCAGCGACGTCGGCACGCACCTGGACCTGATGTTCTTTGGATTTTTTCAAATCCTCATTTAATTTAGTCACATTGTCCTGAGCAACTTCAGATTGCTTTTCGGCGGCATCTCGTTCGGCGACAGCTTTGTCGGTTTCTGCCCGGGTCTTTTCTAATGCCAATTTGACGAGCTCGGCTTCTTGTTGCGCCTTTTTTATTTCAGCTTGCGCGGCCGCAGTTTTAGCTTCTGCCGTGAGCCGCTCTTTAAGAGCTTTTTTCTGCTCAGCATTGTAGGTTTTAATTTCAGCCCTCGCTTGAGATTTGACCTTTTTAGCTTCTGCGGCTTCTTTTAATGCGGCCTTTTTCGCTTCACGCGCTTGATTTTGTTCGATTTCAGCGCGAACTTTGGCCTCTTCTGCATCCGCTAAATCGGCTTCAGAATCAGCACTCACACCATCAGATTCGATTTCGATCTGACTTTCGGCTGCGGCAAAATGGACCGGCAACAAACTCAGTGTACCCAGAAGAGTGAGGCAAAGCAGGACTTTGCCGTAGGTTTGGCCTGGCGATTTTTTCAAACTTGATTTTGGCATATATATAGTCATTTGATACATCCCCTGTTATTGGCCTTAGGTCCAAAGCCCCTGCCATGGCCATTACAATGTTCCTCGTCTTTGTGGCGCGAAATCGACAAACTGAAGCGCCGCAAAGACGACATCAATCCTTTCGGCCAGTTTCTTTAAAAACCTAAATAGTTTCGCACAAAAAAATAGACCTCTGTCAAAACCGTCGACAGAGTGTGAGGCCACTCGGAATATTGCCGCATTTCAATGATTTAAATCGAGACAAAGCGAGATTTTGCAGAATTTTCTCAGGGGTGAGGCCCAATTTTGGCCTCGGACCAGCGGCCGAAGTGCCTCAATTCAAGCCAACAGGACAAAGGCCCCTTTTTGAAGTTGGCACTTCGCTTGCTCTAGTGATTGGTACCCCCCCCTAAGCGACCTGGTCCCCCCAGTTCTTCCAGGTCGCTTTTTTTTAACTTTTCATTTCTACGACACTCGGTCAGTTGTTTGCGCCTTCGATAATTCGTAAAATGATTGAATGCCTTTGATGTTCTTTATCTCCGCTTATTTCCTGCAAACCCTGGCCAGTGCCGCCCCTTTGGCGGTGGTCGTTGATCCCGGACACGGCGGTGCCGACCATGGAGCCGTTCGCCAGGGCCTCAAAGAATCAGAAATTGCCCTGAAAATCAGCCTGGAACTCGCGGAGCGGCTTAAAAAAGATCCGGCCTTCAAGGTCACTTTAACGCGCTCACAGGACGAGAGTCTGACACTCTATGAGCGCACCGCGATTGCCGATCGGGTAAAAGCCGATCTCTTTCTCAGTATTCACTGCAATTCATCTGAAGACCCGCGAGCGGCCGGCCCTGAGATCTGGTTTCAAAATCAATTGCCGGTCGATGAAGAAGCCTTGTTTTTTGCCAATCGCGAAAACCAAGAGGGGGCGGATGAACACCGCACCAGTGTCGATGAGCAAATTTCAACGCAAACAGATTTGTTGCGAATTCTTGAAGATCTGCAGAGAAATAATCGCCTGAGTCTCAGTCACGAACTCAGTAAAATTCTCATCACCCAACTCCAAAAAGCCGGAACGAAACACAATACTCGAGCCATTCGCCAGGCTCCCTTTCATGTCGTGACATTGATTAATATTCCTTCGGTTCTGGTGGAAACTGGCTTTATCACCCATCGTCACGAAGGCCCGCGCTTGGCCGATCCTGCCTACCAAAAAGAATTTGCCGAGAATCTCTATATTGGCCTGACGAAATACAAAGAAAAGATAGACAAAGAACGAGCCGCAAGCCTAAATTCGGCGCATGCGCTTTGACGGTCGAAAACCATTTGAAATCCGAAAAGTTAAACTCACTCCACACATCAGTCGCTACGCTGAAGGCAGCGTCTTGATTGAAATGGGCCACACGCATGTGCTGTGTGCCGCTTCAGTCGACACCAGCGTTCCGAAATGGTTGGCGGGAACAGAAAAGGGCTGGGTCTCAGCCGAGTATGGCATGCTTCCGCGCTCCACCCACTCCCGTATGAGCCGCGAAAAAGTGGCAAGCGGTGGCCGAACTCAAGAAATTTCTCGTTTGATTGCCCGGTCTCTGCGTGGCGCCGTTGATTTAAAACTCCTTGGTGAACGGCAAATAGTGGTCGATTGCGACGTTATTCAAGCCGACGGCGGGACCCGCACAGCGGCAATCACGGGCGGCTTTGTCGCCTTGGCACTAGCGCTACAGAAATTGCGGATGGCAGGGCTTCTGCAAACCAATCCGCTTAAAGAATATGTCGCCGCGATCAGCGTGGGCATGGATAAAGGCCAAGCCCTTCTTGATCTTTGTTACGAAGAAGATTCGCAAATTGAAACGGATATGAACGTCGTCATGACCAGTTCCAATCGCTTCATTGAAATTCAAGGCACCGCTGAAACCAATCCTTTTAGCAGTGATGAATTGCAAGCGATGTTATCGCATGCACAAAGCGGCTGTCGCGAGCTTTTCAGTTTACAAGCTGAAGTCATCGGGGCTCATTTTCCACTTCAGAGCTAAGGTGCCGAGTATGCGTCTCAGTTTTATTTTTTTGTTTATTTTTTTGTTTATTTTTTTGCCGACACTCAGTCTCTCGGCCTACGCCGCTCTTCAGCCAGTATCTCAGCCAGTATCTCAGCCAGTATCTCATCCAGCACCGACAGCCGAATATCGCAATGTCAAAAACGTCAGATGGACTTGCAAGCCCGAAGTGAACGGGCACCCGCACAGCAGGGTCAGCTTCCTAATCGGCGTCAACAGTGTCGTGCTGGCAACGTATAGCGATTTGTGCGCACATTGGGAAAACTCGCCGCAAAATGTGGTCACGATTTACGCCGAAATGAGTCGCCGACAAAATTTCGTCA
>JAYVXN010000457.1:0-3532 GCA_043785085.1 Bdellovibrionales bacterium
TCGCTACATCGTGGGTTTGCTTGCCAGAATTATCTGAGTACCATGCATACTCGCCAAGCTGGCTGACATCATCGCCAAAGGAATACGCGGTCAGCGTGCCTGCACGAGCCGCGTACTCCCACTCCGCTTCTGTCGGCAAACGGTAGCTGTACTTGGAATCCTGGGAATTCAGCTTCGTGATAAAATCTTGAACTTCGTTCCAAGAAACTTCCTCTACCGGAAAGTTAGGGCATAAGCCGATCCCATCCCGTTCAATATAGGAAACAGGACAAAATTGCTGTTTTGAAAAATATGATGGATTCGTACCCATCACCGCCCACCATTGAAGTTGAGTAATGACAGTCGTGCTCATATCAAAGTCTTTCGTGATCTTGGTTGGAATTTGAACTTCATCTATATAACGATCCTTTTCAATGGAAGGGCTTCCCATTATGTAAGAACCGGATCGAACCGTCACAAAATTTATTTCAACTGAAGAAGGTCGAACATAGCTGCGAAGAATTTGGTATGCGATAGAGCGTGATGCATCTGAAAACTTATAAGAAGTCACCCTTTCACTGCCGATACACTCATCGACAAGTTTATCTATCAATTGGTTCAGTTCAGTGCTGGCTTGGTGCTTTTCATCTGAGGATTTCCTCGTCATAATTTCATTGAGCTTTGCAACAGCCTCATTTTTCTTTGCGCAATCGTTATTTGCCTGAATCGAACCGCAATAAAATTGAATGAAGCCTTCAATCCTCTTCTTTTCATTACTGAGTTCCTCAATAATGATGGCTTTGTCTCGCGTTCTAATCGCCTCCTCCACTTTTGATTTTTCGCTCGCGTCCTTAGGTTTAAAGTCCTGGACGAAAAGTGCGTTCTTCAAGCGGCTCTTAAGCCGATCTACAGGAACGGTTCTGACTCGGGTGCCAGCTCTTGGTTGGCATTTTTTTTGTTTTTGTACCACAGCATAGGATTCGCATTCCTTGATGACCACGTTAGAGTTGACCTTAGAGAAAAAGATCACGTTTCCCTTAGGAACAACAGCTGTCGCTGATGTTTTCTGATTTGAGGCACAACCAAGGAACAGCAGGAACAAAGGCACCCACGCCACAGATTTATTCATAAAACCTCTCCAAACCCCTTTGCGGATTGACGCAGATTGGTATCCATACTTTGAAGATGCCCTTTAAACAGATTCAAAAATGGCGGCAACGCCCATTCCACCAGCTGTGCAAATCGAAATTAGGCCACGGGATTTTTTGTTCGAATGCGAAATGGTTTTCGCCAGTGTTGCAACAATACGGGAACCGGTCGCAGCAAATGGATGGCCCAATGCGAGACTTCCTCCATTGATGTTCATTTTGCTTCGATCAATAGGCCCCATGGCCCGATCTCGCGCGAGACGACCCTTGCAGAAGACATCTGACTCCCATGCTTTGAGAGTACAAAGAACTTGTCCCGCAAAGGCTTCATGAATCTCATAGAAATCGAAATCTTGTAGGCTCATTTGATTTCGCAAAAGGAGCTGGCTAACTGCAATAGTGGGCGCAAGCAATAGACCCTCACCATTTATATAGTCGACTGCAGCCACCTGGCCATCGACAAAACGGGCCAGTAGCGGCCAATTGAATTTCTGAGCGGACGCCTCATTGGTCAACAGCACCGCTGATGAGCCGTCGGTGTAGGGGGTTGAGTTTCCTGCCGTCAAGGACCCATTGGGCGATTTGTCAAAAGCAGGTTTTAGCTTTGCTAGCTTCTCAAGTGTGACATCTGTTCGAAGGGGACCGTCCTGGCGGTTGCCCATAAACTCTAAGACAAGATCGTTATAGAAACCGGATTTATAAGCAGCCGCTGCTTTTTTGTGGCTCTCAAGCGAGAGAAGGTCTTGCTCTTCGCGGCTGACCTTCCATTCTTTGACCATCTTCTCCGCGTGCTCGCCCATGGATAGTCCAGTTCTTGGTTCCACAGAGTAGGGCAGAACTGGACTAAAGTCGCTGGGTAATAACGTGAGCACAATTTTCAATTTTTCTAACGCAGTTTTCGAATTTCGAAAAGCCAGTATTTTTTGTGCTAATGTTCTTGAAACCATTATGGGTGAATCACTCATGGAGTCGGTGCCACCGGCTATACCATTTTCAATTTGACCTAATGCGATTTTATTTGCGATCTGAATGGTCGTGTCGAGACTTGTTCCGCAAGCCCGCTGAACATTATAACCCGGTGTTGCCGCATGGAGTCCTGAGGACTGGACAACTTCTCGGGCTAGGTTTCTATTCGCTGGAGCGTTCATCAATGCGCCAAGAGCGACATCTCCAACGAGCTGACCTTCAAGATTGAACTTGGTCACTAGGCCTTTGAGGCTTTCGATCATAAGATCTTTCGTTGTGACTTTTGAATAGGCCGTCATCGATTTAAAAAATGGAGTGCGGACTCCTCCGGCGACAAAGCATGCATCCGTTTTCACCATTTAACTCCCTCGTTGCAGAAAAAGGCACAAATTTGAATGTTCATGATCCGAATGGACAAGAAAAATGCGTTGTAATCAAGTTGATTTGGTGAGTAATCATGCCGAGGCGTGTCTCAATCAAAAGAGCCAACGATGGTGGCACTTGAGAGGCCCCCAAAGCCAAGTCCAGTCACTAATACGTTACGAATTTTTATTGCGTGATTCGTGCCCATAGGGCTGTCTGGGGATGCGTAGGGGTGCCTAGGTATATACCCATGTCTGATGTGCTCACAGGCCAAGACCATCGAGGCGAGTCCAGAAGCGCCAAGCATATGGCTGATACACCATTTGTTCAATGACAATAAAGGCATGCGCTCTCCAAAGACGGCTTTATAACATTGAAGTTCTGAGGCATCGCCAGCCTCTGTTCCTGAGCCGTGGCCAATGATCAGGTCTATTTCATTCAACTCGACTTGCGCATTTTCAATGGCAGTTTGGATTGCTTTTTGTAGACCGTCACACTTCTCAGAAAGACTCGGCTTCAATCCAGATTCTATTGAAGAGCCGCAACCCTTTATGATTCCGATTGGTTTCCTGACTGATGGTTCTGTCTCAAGGAGCACGCATGCTGCTCCTTCGCCGAGACCGGCGCCTTTTCTCTGCTCGCCAAAAGGACGGTTTGGAAATTCCCCTTCAAAGGGAGTCAAGGTGCCCAGTGTGGTCAATTGCGCAATCAAAAATGGGGTTAGGGGTGCATCGGTGCCACCAACAATGGCACGTTTGGAAACTCCACCTTTGAGGAAGGCAGTGGCATTATGGGCTGCCTGAAGACCTGAAATACAGGCGCATCCAATCGACATCGAAGGCCCTCTCGACCCGATTTCACGCGATACAGCTCCGCTGATCGAACCGTAATGGGAAACACTGGCAGCAAACCGGTCTATGGTGTTGTTCTTGTCGAAGACTGCCTTGTGATCCTCGATTGTCTGGGTTGGACCACGCGAACTACCAATCATAACAACGGCATTGACAAGATCTTCTGCAGGAACACTTTGTTTCGCTATTGCTTCACGAGTCGCAAGAATGGCAAGTAACGCAGAC
>JAYVXN010000458.1:0-3531 GCA_043785085.1 Bdellovibrionales bacterium
AACTCAGCACCAGGCTGCGTCGTCTCCTCCTGTCGAATCGAAAAAGAAAGACCTCGATAACGGCGTGACGTTTGAATTGGAACCAATGGCGGCAAGAGCTCAATCGATGGATTTATTCGGCACTGATGACAAGAACGATGACAAGAACGATGACAAGGCCACGCAAAGCGCGATTATGATTGAGCCGGAATCAGGTGCCAATTCCAAAGTGAGTCCGGATGTGCCGACCTTGGTCAAAGAAAAACTCAAAGCGAAATCTGAAATGGCAGGGCTCAATCAAGCCAAGCCCATAAATCTGAATGTGGATCCGGTTGAGAAAGGCCGTCTCGAGCTTGAAACTCAAGTGCAGGTCAAAGCGCCCTCGGCGCGAAAAGTTGAAGTGCCCGAGCTGGACACTAGCAATGAACGAACGATCAATCTTTCAGCCCAAGCTGAAAGCAAAACAAAACCTGTTTTAAGATCATCTTTGCCTCCATCAAAAGGCCCGGTTGATCGAGTGACCTCGACTGATTTCGCCATGGGCGCCAAAAACCTGCGTCATCAGCGCGCGGGAGCGCACTCTGGCGGCGCGGTGTTTTCGTCTGCCGAAGCCGCTTTGAAACAGTCAGAAAACCTACGTATTGCCCAGACGCGAATTTCAGATTTGGAAATGGAAGTCGAGCGTCTGCGCCGGGAAAACGAAATGCTCTCAACCGCCGGTGAAACGCTCCGCCGCCGTGTTGATGAACTGTTGGCACAAAAAGACGCGGCTGATAATCACGGCCGCGAAACTGCGAAAATTTTTGATGAAGAAAAGCGCGTCTTCCGTAGCCAAATGGCGGCGAAAGAACGCGAGGGCAACGAATTGCGCCAAAAGCTTGATGAAATGGAGCATCGGCTTGAGACGAATTTTAAGAAAATTCGCGTGCGCGAGCGCGAACTCGAACATCGACTGGAAATCGTGAAAATGGAAAGTGCCACGTTGGTCAGCACCAAAGATAAAATGATTCTTGAGTTGAAGCGGCAAATTGATCAGCTCACTCATGAGGTCGAGTACGGCAAACAAAAAAGCCAAGAGATGTATAATCAGTTTCGTGAAAAACAAGAAACCAATCGCCGCGTCGTGCGGGCTTTGCGAATTGCACTTTCGGTTCTAGAGGGCGAAGAGGGTTCGACTTTAGTGAAGAAAAACGATGAATAAACTAACGGGGAATGTGCGCAATGAAAGTCATATTCTTAAGTGATTCGACCTTACAGGCGCAAATCTGGCTGAAGCATTTGCAAACGCTTTCGTATGAAGTGTTGCAACCGAAGACGCTGGCTGAAACCTATACGGCCATTGAACGAGATGGCGCTCGCGCCATCGTCCGCGTCGCTGAACCACCGAGTGTGGCGGCGGCAATTTGCCAGCGCCTTAAGCTGGATTATCCGCATTTTCCCATTCTGCAAATCACCGCAGCCAATCGCATGGGTGCTGAATCGCTGCAAACGCCTTTTCAAGATTGGCTCAATGCCGATGCCAAGCCACCTGAATTCGACCGTAAATTAGGCAATTTGATTTTCTTTGGCGCTATGCGCACCGAGCTCAATGATTTGCGCTCGCATCAAGAAAAAACTCATCATTTCAGCGAGCTCATTCAAGAATTAGATGTGAATTTGATTCTTGATCGCGTGCTGGACTTTTTTGCGGGCGAACTGGGCTGTCGCGAGGTCATGTGGTTTCCTGAAGGAATTCTTGAAAAGGAATTGGCGCAGTTGGCGCCGACTCCGACCGACAATAGCGGCGTCTTGCATTTTCCTGCTACTCGCGGCAAAGTTCGCTTCCATCGGAAAATCGACTCTGAGGGCACCGCCCTGTATCTCGAAAACTGGAATCTCTCGCAAGTGCAGCAAAACCTCAAAAGTGCCAAGCGCTTTGAAGTGCAACGAGCGAACGGCCTAGATGCCGTAATTCCGATTTTGGCCAGTAGCGAAGGCGGTTGTTTTGGTCACTTAGTGTTCATTGAACCGGCCAACTGGAAGCGCCTGAAAGATTCTGAGTTAATGTATGCCTATGAGCAAATTCTGACAGCGCAGCTCAATCAGGCCATGACTTACAATCTTGTACAAAATTTGACATTTAAAGACGACCTAACCGAATTATATAATCAGCGCTATCTGCCAGTGGTCCTAGAGCAAGAACTCAGTCGGGCCAGCCGCACCACGCATGAGTTCTCCGTCCTCTTTCTTGATGTCGATTTTTTTAAAATGGTCAATGACACAAAGGGGCATTTAGTCGGCTCAAGTGTCTTGGTCGAGCTCAGTAAAATATTTAAGAATGGCATTCGCACGACTGATTTTGCCTTTCGCTATGGCGGAGATGAGTATGTCATAGTATTATCGGGAGCAAATTCAGAAAATGCCGTTCGTGTGGCTGAGCGATTACGCAAAAAAACCGCAGACACTGTCTTCTCGGTCAATGGCACGCAGGTGCGAATTACTGTCAGCATCGGTATCGCGACTTACCCGGAGCATGCGAAATCAACTTCTGAATTGATGAATATGGCTGATGAGGCAATGTACTATGGAAAGAACAAAAGCCGAAACGTCGTGTACTTGGCAAGCTAACCTTAAACACGAGAGCGCGTCTTGACGCTCCTCAACGCATTGGATGCATGAAAAAGATCAAGCTCGTCATCAGTGATTTGCACCTCGGACGCGGGCGCTCGTTGGCAGACGGAATGACCAACTCGCTCGAAGAGTTTTACTTTGGGCAAAAGCTGGTCGAATTTCTTCACTACTATTGCACTGGAGAATACCGGGATTACGAAGTTGAACTGGTGATCAACGGCGATTTTCTTAATTTCCTACAAGTTGATTATCGTGGCCACTACCTAACCGTGATCACCGAGACTGTTTCGGTGACGAAAATAAAAATGATTCTTGACGGCCACCCTGAAGTCTTTAAGGCCATGCGCGAGTTTGCCAATACTCCTGGACGCAGCATCACTTATGTCGTCGGCAATCATGATCAATGTATGCTCTGGCCTGGGACTCGGCAATATTTCAATGAGGTTTTACAAACGAATGTTCGCTATAAAAACCTGGTGTATTTTTTCGATGGAGTGCACATTGAGCATGGCCATATGCATGAGGCCGCCAACCGCCTCGATGCTCGCAAATTTTTTCTAAAGAAAAACCTGCCTGAGCCAATCTTAAATTTACCGTTTGGCTCACATTTCTTTGTCGACTTTGTCTTAAAAATTAAGCAAAAGCATCCGCATGTGGATAAAGTGCGGCCGTTTAAACATATGATTCGTTGGGCCCTTTTTAATGAAACGATGTTTACTTTACGTACGCTCGGCAGCCTCATGAAATACTTCATGGGTGCAATCCTGGTGAAGGACCCCCGACGGCAATTCCCATTTAAGCGTATCTTACGAGTCTTGCTGGAGAGCGCCGTATTCCCTGATCTCGGTGATGCTGCTCGTCGAATCTTGACCGACGAACGTGTGCATACCGTGATCTTCGGTCACACCCATGTTTATCAATATCGACAGTGGGGCGGCAATA
>JAYVXN010000459.1:0-3519 GCA_043785085.1 Bdellovibrionales bacterium
GCAAGCTGCGCTTTTAGCGCTTTGTTCTGATCCTCAAGTTCCAGACACCGGAGCTGAAGTTTTTCACGATCAATGTCAAAGACATCGATTGTGACCACACTTCCAACACCCCGCTGAATCCAGTTTTTTGCGGTCGTCTTGGGGATGTTCAAATGCGGGAAAAGGTTTATATTCTTCGATCGAGCGATTGCGGCTTTGATTCTGTGATCGTATTGTCTTTTAACCATCATTGCTAAATTTTACATCAACTTACGTGCGTAGACCAATTTGAGTCAACTTGAGACAAAAATGTCCTGGGACAGCGGATTGCGACCACTTGGACTCATTGAAGGCGAGCGATTTCTAGGCCTGGGTTTGCTCAACAAACCTGTTACCCGGCTCGTTTCTTCCTAAGAAGCTCTCGTGCCTTCTTCTCAATCGCCAAGAGCTTGCCAGTGCGCTCCTGTTGACCGTTTGGAAAAAGGATCGAGGCTGGATGCAGACCAAAAACCGCGCCGAATAGCTCCGCGTAATGAGCCGTCATCTGGACTCGCCCATTCTCAAGGGCACTCAGATTCTCCCGTCTGAGTCCAGTCAACCCACAGACCTCCTCCTGGGTTAGATCGAATCGCTGCCGCGCCGACCGAACCAGTTCACCAGGAGCTGTAGGCTTCGAATCAATTTCGTTAAGAACATCTCGCATCAGTTTCGCCATAAAATCTCCCTATTTCCTATAGTTATGGTCGGTCGTCACGCGGTGAACCTCCACATAAATCTCATCTCCCTCAACTCGATAGATAATTCGCCCCGGATTGCTAAAGCACGACGCTCTGAAACCGCGCCATTCACCGTCAAGTGGGTGGTCTCCCCAGAAAGCGGATCTCGCAATATAATTGGGACCAAACTCCTCCACCTCATTGAGCCAAAGTCTGATGATATTGCGGTCTTGTACATCAAGCACCCCGTCGCGTAAAAGGGTCTTGAACTCCCGTTCTGCCTTTGCCGTCATTTTGACTTTCCAACTCAATAGATGCCCCTCAACTGAACGTATCATTATTTATACAGTATTTTATTATATACGTCAAGTCAAAAGCGGGTCTCTTCCATAAAAATTCACCGATGCCCCCGAATCTTGCCGACTCTCACGCTCGAGATAAGATACTCCTCTTAATCCAACTCCTTTCAAATTGAAGAGCACCTCGCGCCGCTATATTTCCAGGTCACCATTGTCACGTCGCAGGATACCAAATGATTGCCAAAACCTGCTAGAATAAGATCGGCCAGAGTAAAATCTGTTCTCAATTTGTGCCTTATTTATGGCTATTGGAACTTATTTGCCTTCGCGCAAGTCAGCGTGCCGTATCGACGGCACATCATTTTTTGCCGAAGAAGTCAGACCTAACAAAGGTCACCAACAAGCAGCTACAAGCCATTGAATTCGAGATAAACAATCGACCTATGAAAGTACTTGACTGGAAAGCCCCTTATGAGCTCATGATGGAGAAAAGTTGCACTGGTAAATTGTAGTCAGGAAGTTTTTCAATTCAGTTATCTTCAATTTTGGAGGCCAAGATGAAAGTTGTTCCTTCGTTTTTATTGGCAATAGCGTTTTCGTCGGCAGCCTACGCTGGAAGCCTGACAGAAACTGCGAGTTACCAGCTCAGTGGTGAGTGTCAAGGTCAGGACGGCACGGTCTACGGGTCGGATTCGCTGCCCGGCCAAGTAATACTGTCAAATATCACAAAGTCAAATGCTGAAATTGCGGATGCGATTGATTTCGCAATGGTTGGCTCAGGACCGACGGATGACGGTTTTCAGGGATGCAGAGTTTTTGTGGATTTGATGAAGTGCGCCTCAAAAATAGGAGTTTTTCAGATTGATGATGGGCAAAGTATTCTTTTTAGTGTGCCAGCAACAGTCTTGGAATTTACCTGCTCAGAGTAGACCGGATTTCGTGGTATTTAAGCCCTAGAAAAGATCGATTTATATCACATCGATGTTTCTATAAATAGGTCTGATAGATGCAGGTATGCGATTGCGTATGCCTGCATTGAACATTGGGCGTTCCTTAGAAGCACTATTTGTGTCGGCAAATGTTGGCTTTTTGCCTGTTAGGATTTTAACACTTCAGTGCTCGACGCAGTCCCTAATCAAATCCAATAGGTCTAATGGAAAAGCCGGTCCATGGCGCTCTTGGTACTCCCTAAAACATCCTTAGCGGCTCAACTCCCCTTTAAAAAAGGTTAGCCACGGCGGCTCGGGTGAGGATTCTCCTGTTGCCCCGCCCCCTGTCAAAATATTAGTCAGTTCTACTTGTATCAAATCCAATGAAGTCTTTTTGAGGCGGGCCCAAATTTAGCAACACTAGCTATTGCAACAGCATTTTTGGCTTATAACTCGAAATTTTTTCACAAGCCGTTCAACAAGGAAGCATTGGTGGAAACTTTGAAAATCAAACGTTTGGACCTTTTTAGAAAACCTATCTTAAGTATCTGGCCACGGTACCTTCTTCTAGTAATGACCATATCATTACCCCAATATAGTGCCACCCAGGCCTTGGCTGCCAGCGATTTGAAACTTAAGACACGAAGCCATCTCGACGGAGATTGTCGGACAACAGGTGTTCAAAATGCGAATAGCCCTAGCTGTTTGAATGGCGGTTTTTCCAATGTTGTATTTACCGAAAACAGTCATCGCAGATTACCGAACCGTGAAGAACAAAAGAAATTTGCCGCGGTTGATCGCAGCTGCAGTGGCTTTTTTATAAAGAATCAAAACGATGAATTACTGTTTGCGACAGCCAGCCACTGCAAAAAATATGACTTTACAAATGCATGCCTACGTCGGCCCGGGGTTTCAATTGATATGACCGAAGGCTTTGGCGAGGGAGTAATCTTTTCGCATATTGGGAATTGTGAAAAAGTTCTAATTGAGGATCGCGATGCCGATTTTGTAGTCATGAAGATTAGAGCTGATTATCCAGATGCATTGAAAAAATGGGTTCATTTTTTGACATTGTCAAAAAAGGTTCCGCCAGCTGGAACAAAGCTGGTTGAATTGGGTTTTCCTGGCGACCCTAAGGCAAACGGTGCTCCCACGGTCACAGATAATTGTTGGATAATCGATGCCAAAGGACCTACTTGGCCTAGATTTTCAGCATGGGGTTCCAGTGACGTCGAAAAACAGACAATTGTAGTCTTTAATACCGTGGCCCACGAATATGAAAACTGTTCAGTATACGGTGGTAACAGTGGTGGTCCCATTCTAATTGAAGGAACGGATATGGTCATTGGTATGCCGGTAAATTATCATGAGGGTGATTTTGAGTTACGGCCAGCTGGGTCAGAAATAAATTTTTTGAATTCGGCGTCGACATTTATTAACAGAAATCGCGCCGCATGCGACAAGCTAGGAATCGTTATCGACGAACCATAGTTGCTATGTGCGTAATCCGGGCAATCCGCCACCCCAATCCGGTCTCATTCCGCCAGGGCAATCCGGAGTATGGCGCCACCCCCTTCGGAGCGAAGCGACGCACGA
>JAYVXN010000460.1:0-11268 GCA_043785085.1 Bdellovibrionales bacterium
TACGTTGAGTCCAGATTTTCTGAGCAAGTCGTCAGATTCGGGCTTCTGGAGCAAGCGTCAGCGGTTCCGACCGAAAGTTTATGCAACATTGGGGTTAAGAAACATTTTGTTGGGCAGCCGCGAGCGGAAGAGTGATCAAGAATGTCGTGCGCCCAGGCACTGAATCGAGCAAGAGCTGACCGCCGTGGTGTTCAATAATAGATTTCGAAATGCTTAGGCCCAGACCGGTGCCCCTGCCAACTTCCTTGGTACTGAAAAACGGTTGAAAAATTTTGTCCTTGAGTTCCTCGGGAACTCCCGAGCCATTGTCGGTGATCGCCAAGCCAAGGGTGTTTGAATTCAATTTCAATTCAATGCTCACGCAGCGTTCTTGCACGCCTTCGGTGGCATCAAAAGCATTGTTAAGGAGATTTAATAAGACCTGAGAAATTTGCGTGGAGCGACAATCGATCGTGAGCTCCGGCGGAACTTCCGCAACCTTAAATATAACTCCATTATTTACAAATTTCTCTCGGCAAAAAGCCAGAGTCTCTTCAAAAATGTTTTGCAGCGCCGTCAGCTGTTTCGGATCTGCCTCACCATCACGAGAAAAAGTTCTGAGCCCCTTGATAATGCGCCCGATTCGCTCTGCCGTTCGTTTGATGTGTTCGGCTGTATCGGCCACCTTCGCTTGATCCAACCGGCCTTCACTGGCACGTTCCTTGAGAATTTCTGCCTTCAAATGGATAATGGCGAGAGGATTGTTAATTTCATGCGCGATACCGCCGGCCATCTCTCCAAGAGCTGACATTTTCGCCGCATTGACCAGTAATTTACTGCGATTGATCACCTCAACCTCAAGGCGCGAGTTTGTTTCAAGGAGTTGTCGTTCAAATTCCTGGCGCTCCTTGAAAAGAGAGCCCAGCTGTTGCGCCATTTGGTTGAAAGCCAGGGCCAGAACTCCGAATTGATCGAGACTTTGAAAGTTCACTTGTTTCGTGAAATCACCTTCGCTCAGCTCCTTCATTGCGACCGTGAACTCTGAAAGCGGCCTTAAAATATAAGTCGCCGCAAATCCCAAAAGAACGGCCATTAAGGACATCAAACAGCTGCCGAGCACCAGACAAACAATGCGAATTGAATGAACGGAATGCAGAATCTCATCTTCTTTTTGTTCGACGATCACCTTCCACCCGCGGTCGAGGGCTCGACCGGCAAACCACCAGGACGCGCCACTGGCATCAACATAAGACGAATTCATTTCCCGCTGGTCGGCAAAGGCCTTGACGGCGCCATGTTGACTAAGGTCCTGCAATTGGTCGGCAATCGCCACATTCGAATGAATAATTGCTTTACCATCCTGGTCAACAACAAAAATCGCTTCGTTATTTCCAAATCCGACATCGCTGATTTCTTTTGAAAATTTAGATAGGAGTAAACAAAAAGCAAGAACGCCGGTGATATCACTTTTATTATTTTGAATCGGACTTGAGAAACACATTGCTGGCTTATGCTTGGACTTCGATATGACGGCTTCATACGCAACCGCGTCGCCATTTAAGGCTTTTTGCACGTAAGCTCGATCACTTCTGGAGCTGGCTGGGGCGCCATCTGAGCGAATAATCGACGTGCCATTTTTGTCCACGACCTGAAAGATGTGATAGTCCGGATAATATTCGTTCAGCCGCTTGAAGTAGGGCAGAATGATTCGCTTGTCCATTGAGCGAATTTCTGGCGCCATCGCCAAAGTGCGAATCAAATTCGATTGCCCTAACTCCCACTGTCTGACGCTTCCCGCGACCGCCAGTGCGATATTTTCCAGGTTTTTTTTGGCCTGCTCTTTTTCTGAGTTCTCCATTGATATTGTTAACAAGAGGAGTGCAATAAAAAACGGAATTGCGATCAACACCGTGCCAAACACGACGATCTTAATTTGCACTGACTTAAATCGAGGCAACTGCGGCGACTTCATTGCTATTTGTATCGGATTTCAGGGACTTGGGCTTTAAATCAAAATCAGGGTGCCTTTGCGTATTTTTAGGTCTTGTTTCAGAAAGATGCTGTAACCTTTTCCTAGACGTTTCGAATAGAGTGAGAGAAGGAGGCTTCCATGGCCACGATTCAATTATTGACCCTCAGTTTGCTTGTGATGTTTTTACCTCATTTCGCCCATTCGGCTGAAACCAAAGTGAAACCAATAGTTAAAATTGAAACGGCAACCCTCGCCGCCGGCTGCTTTTGGGGCGTCGAAGAATATTTTCGCAAAATCCCGGGGGTGTTAGAAACACGGGTCGGCTACACCGGTGGTAAAACTAAAAACCCTAACTACGAAGACGTCAGCTCCGGAACCACCGGCCACGCAGAGTCCGTCGAAATCCGCTTTGACCCGTCCAAAGTCACATATGAAAATCTGCTGGTTCAATTCTTCAAGATGCATGACCCGACGACAGCCAATCGGCAAGGTAATGATGTCGGCACTCAATATCGCTCAGCGATTTTTTATCAGGATGCGAACCAAAAAGCCGTTGCCGAAAAAATCAAAGCCAAAGTGGAAAAATCTGGTGCCTGGAAAGCAAAGATTTCAACGGCAATTGAAGGGGCCGGTCCCTTCTATTCAGCGGAAGCTTATCATCAGAAGTATTTGGTTAACCATCCAGGTGGCTACGATAACCATTTTGTCAGAAAAATTTCTTTTGACTAAAAGAGGTGGGTTTTAGAGGGTCACCCAAAATCGTCAATCCAGATTAGTTGCCAAACGACCCTTAAAAGCCTCAGCCTTACGACTCTTAACTGCCGGTGCCTGCTGCTCCTTCAATTCTGCATAAAAATCCACATAGCGTTTCATTACATGCAGGGGGTAATCTTTAGGCCAGATGTTTCGAGACAAAGCCTCTTCGACACCACCTGCGCCCATATTGTAGGCCGCAAGATAGAGTCGAGCATGAGAGTCAAAGCGTTCACGTAAATAATCCAAATAAGCCGCGCCGATTTGGACATTGACGACCGGATTTTTCAGCGATTTTTTTCCATGCCAAGGAAGATGATATTTTTGTGCAATCCATTTTGCTGTACTTGGCCGAATTTGCATCAAACCAATTTCACCGACTTTACCGACCATATCGGGATTGAAACTGCTCTCACCTTCAATAACTGAAAGCAAAAAAATCGGATCGTATTCATAACGTAAACTTTCATCTATGATCGTTTGCGCAACTATTTGATATTTCTTTTTATGACGCTTCGGCAAACCGTCAAGTGTCCATTGATAAATTTGGCCATTAATTTTTTGGACCTTTTCTCCAAAGCGAACATCACTTTTAAGGTAATGCCGGCCCAATAATTCTTGTGCATGTGAAAGGCGGCTCTCACGTTGCTCGTTTGAGACGAGATGAGACGTCTCAGCTGAGACATTCTGGGCCATGGTGAAGAGTAAAATTAGAGAAGAAGAGTATAAAAATGCTTTAATCATACAGTTTACTCTTGCAATTTTAAGGCTGAAATCGTGGCGACTAACCACTTGAAAAGACGAAGTAGATGTCGGCAGGGCTGCCCATGATTTGGACGTATGATTAGTAAAAATACTAACCTTACTCGTCTCGATTTGCGGGAAAATCCGAAACTCTGACGTTTAACGGATGTGGAAGTGCCAGCCTTCAAGACATGGCCGGCTACACGGTAGCCTTGTCGCTGGGCCATTGCTTTTAGAGATTGCGGTTAAGCCGCTTTGGGAGAAAACTTCTTAAGAAGCCCCTCGAATTCGCGCGGACTAACTGGTTTATGTAAAGCTCCGTCAAGTCCCAGCTGCCTGACTCCATCTTGAATCGCCTTCGATAAAGTTGCTGTGTGCAGCACGATTCGCGGCACCGTCTTGCCAGCAGCCCGGCAGTTCGTCTGAATTCGCTCGGCACACTGAAGGCCGTCGAGTTCGGGCATCGAAAAATCGAGAAAGATAATACGATAATCGTTGTTTTTAATCAGCAACAAAGAATCGAGAGGATTGGCAACGACGTCTACGGTATAGCCAAATTTGACCAAAATCGCCGAGGTCACTCGCAGGCAAATCTCATTATCATCGACCACTAAGCACGCCAATTCGGGTTTGGCCTTTTCGGCACTAAATCCACCAAAATATTCGCTGTGAGACTGAAAGCTGAGCACTGACTGAACATCACCCACTGACAGGTCAAAGGTTTGCGCGATATCCTTCAAAAGCGACTCATCAGTGTTCTCGATATCTAGCTTCTTCCAGTCAAAATCACCTTCTTTGAGAGCCGGACCGTCTGCGGTCATATCGCAAGCAAAAATGCCAGTGGTATAAAAGCCAATCAATAAATCATGGTTTTGGAGGCGTTTGAACTTCGTCATGCATTCTTTATCGGTGTGAACTGACCGACACGTAAGGCCTGTTAAAAAACCTTTATTTTTTCAAACTGTCTTATTTTGATACGGCGATGAGAAAAAGCACTGTTTTAATGCTGAAAATTTATTAAAATCTTGTCGACACCTCCGGCCCTAAATGCCAAGGTTGACCTTTCCGAGGGAGGATTGCGTGTGTTATTCGGCAATGGTCTTATCTGACATTCGAAAGACGGCCCGAACTTATGGCGCGACGCCGGACCTCGAATCTTTTCATGATCTTTTTGCGCTCCGGAGCCAGCATCCTGAAATTAAAATTCCGGTGGGACTGGAAGACTATTTTTTGCGGCATGGAGACAGTAAGGCTGAGGAGTCCATTAAAAATTTCATCAAAACATTTCGCAAGACTCAAGATGCCAGTCGCAAACTGGAGCTCGAAGATCTGCAGGCTGAGATCGCAGAGTTAGAGTTGCGTCTGCGCACAAAAGTCACAAAAACCCATCAGGCAAAGCTCGAAGTAAAATTGCGAAAACGCGAAAAACTTTTGCGTCGAGGTGCGGCTGGTGAAAAGGAAGCTATCGCCTACCGAATCTACCCTTATTTTTTTGCCCCCGTTGTGGTGGTGGACCACGGCAAGAAGCTGGTACGTCCCATGCGCTACCGAATCCTTCCCAGTAGCGGAGTTGAAATTCCGCCGCAATATAATGTCTTCAATGCGCGCCGTGATTCACTGCTCGAAGCGAGAACCTGGAAAGCCACCTTTGGAAAAAAGCATGCCCTTTTTCCATTTTTGAATTTTTACGAGTGGGTCAAGGATGCCAAAGGAAATAAAGTTGAATTGACATTTTCACCGGATGGTTACGATCAAATGTGGGCCGCCAGCCTCTATGAAAACTGCGACAAGAAATACGATGGGCTCATTCAGTCTTTTGCCATGGTGACCGATGATCCGCCTCCAGAAGTCGCAGCTGCAGGTCACGATCGCTGTCCGGTCTTTCTCGATCATTCTTGCATTGAGGCTTGGTTGCATCCTGAAAAAGCCAGCCTCAAGGAGCTCGATCAGCTCCTTGAACGAAAATCACCCACTTATTTTTCACATCGCTCGGCCGCGTGATTATTGTTTTGTTTGCGAGAAGAGCCACTTCATATAGCTTAAATTCGGGTCAACCGTGTCCCAGACATCGTGACCGAGATGACTCATTTCTGTGTGACGCCTAGACCGCCTTGAATTTGCACCCAATGACAAACAATATTAATTTCATCAGCGCTGAGGGAGGGGCTAGGCACTGTATCCAAATTTGAGGCGGTACAAAAGAACGTTGCAAATATTGCACAAAATCGAACCTGAAGTGGGGGCGGATTTTATCAGTATTTTCAGTAGCTTATGCTCGCAAAAAGTTCCACTTTAAAATTCCACTCGAGACTGTTATGGTGCGATTCCTCATTGAAATTTACTTGGGAGTGAGACTATGTTTTTACGGAATTTCGAAAATTTTCAAAACTTCGCGTTGCTCGCCGCTGTGACGATTTTAACCGGAGGCACCTTCGCTTTTGCGAACTTGGATTCGAGTAATGCCGACTTTTCTTATAAAGTGCCGACGACACCTTCTTTACAGCCTTATGCCAATTTTAACTTAAAAAATGCGCAGCTCAGTACGAACACCGGCGACACGTCTTTGGAATTTGATATGCCCACTGAACTCACTGGTTCAGACCCTGAAGATATTCAACATGTCGTCCTTCATCAAACAGGCGTCGACACGGGTGGCGCAGTGGCAATGCAGGGGTATTTAGGATCGGCCACTTGTGCTGGCGGGGTCTTAGCTGCCCCGACTTCTTGTATGATTCGTTACGAAAAAAAGCCCTACTCGCTGAGTGCTTTGGGTGATCTTGTTGGACGAGATCACTTTTTTCAGCGAGCTTCAGTCTTACAAACGTTTAGTAACGATCCCATTGGTATCGTCACGATCACGCCCCGTTAGATATTTAAAACGCGATTGCTTCCCGCAAAATCCGAGAGGTTGGCGCCAATGCCATTAGCAATCGTATAGTAAAGATCCTGGACAATTCATTTGCTTGCCCATTTGTGCCCCTAATGTGGATTTGCCCGCGCCCGGCAATCCCAATATGACGATTCTCATGACCATACTTCCTTTTTTCGACAGTCATTCTTACCAACTGCAGATTGCAAATCGACCTTTTTCTGATGTTATGATATGGTACGAACGCTGATTCGCGGAGGAAAAAGTGCCCTGGCAACCCCTGAAAGCCCTTGAATGTGGACGCTATGATGAAATTCGCAAGCACTTAGAAACTAAGAAAACGCTTTCTGCAAATGAAACGCTGGCTTTACTTGGATCTTATTCCTTCTTGGGTCGGCTCGATGAAGCCGTTGAATTATGGCAATTACATAAATCAGAATTATCTCCAGAGCTCAAAATTCGCTGCCGATTTTTTCTAGGAATTGCAACCACCCGGACCGCCCGATTCAAACAAGGCCGGTTCTTTTTCAAGGCCAATTTGCAAGATCAAGCTAAAGCTGGCGGCGCTTTAGCCTATATATATCAGGGAATTGGCTTTTACTTTTATTATGTCGGGCAATTTGCCAAGGCCAAGCAATGGTCCCGCAAGGCCTTGCGCGCTGCTTTAGAAAAAGATGATGCCTACCTACGCTTTCTCTCGATGGACCTACTCGGCCACAGTTTGGTGCAGATCGGCAGCCGCTCTGAGGGTATTCATTTGATTCGTTTGGCCAAAGAGCTCGCCGAGAAGCATGGCAATCCACATTTTGCCGCCGCCTTCGATTCTTCCAGTATCGTTTACGAATCCGAGGTGGGTTGGCATGCACGTGAGACAGCCTCAATTCTTCGGCAGAGATTAGCTCATTTACTGACCCAAGACACTTACTCCCGGGCCAATATCGCACTCGAATTGGCCCGCCAACTGAGTTTAGCTGGCCAGTGGCAAGCAGCAAAAGAACTTCTCAATACCGAGTCCCAGTCGATTTATGAATTCGGCCATCGCCGTCAGGAACTCACTTTACAGCTCCGTCTGGCTGAAATTGCTTACCGCCAAGGGGATCGCTTTACCTCTGAACACTTTTTACGGGCGGCCCGACGCTGCCTGAATGACATCGCAGATCGGGCTTTTGAAATTAAAGTTCTTGGCCTCGAGATTAAACTTAAGGAATTGGCGGCGAATGAGGTTCCAGTTGAGCTCAAAGACCGCCTCATGCATTTGTCAGTCCAACATTCGTCTCTTATCAATAAACAGGTCTTATTCAGAAAGGGCTGGGTGCCCGATCCTAAAACCTCACAAGTCGAAGACCCGATCCATCACTTGTTTCTACTCGCGCAAAGCCACCCTCAACAAGCCGCAGAACGCGCCCGAGAAGCTGGGTACTTCGGACTTTGGGCCGAATTCGCCCAGATGGCTCCGGGCACTCACCACTTCTTTTTCAGCGAGAAGAGCTGGACCGTTTTGCTTTGTGGACCAGAAGGAATCACGCAGAAAAATGAATCGCATAGCAATCAAAATCTGAAGCTCTTGCAGTACCTGCGTTACGGCCCTATAAATAAGGAAAATTTAATCAGATCCCTATGGGGCTACGACTATCACCCGTTGCGCCATGACCCCCTCATTCACACGGCCATTAGTAAAGTTCGCAAACTCCTGGAGCCGTATAGCCATTGGATCGTGACCAGTGAAAACGGCTGGCATCTGAACCCACAGGTGCATTGGCATTTGCCCCAGCCCGTGACGGAGCTTCCGGTTGCCGCTATCCCTCTGCCGTCTTCGCCAAATGAGTCGTTCAACTTTCGACAACGGCAAGCTTTGAGCATTCCCCTAGCAAAGGGCTTTTGGTCGATCCAGAGTTATAAGGAAGAATTTGCGGTTTCGACTATGACAGCATGGCGGGATCTCAAGGCACTTTGCCAATCGGGCCACCTGATTTCCAGCGGGAAAGGGCGCGCCACTCGCTATCATCGGGCTGATTTAACGGCGAAAGCCCCTTCTGTGTCGCAAAGTGGCCCTGAAAAGGCCTCGGATTCATAGCCAAAATATTTTAAAAAGGCCCCTTAGACCTGAATTTCCGAGAGAAATGCGGATAAATGCGTTTTTTTTTGGACAACGCCGCCACAAAGGGTATCATCAGATCGTTGCAGAGAGAAAAATGACCATCTTACTGGAGGAAATAAATGGCAAAAGCTTCGAAAAAAGCGACAAAGAAAAAAGCAGCGACAAAGAAAGCTGCTCCTAAAACAACTGCAAAAGCTGCAAAAGCAAAGTCATCAAAGCGTAAGCCCAGTGCTGCTTTCATGCGCCCCCTGGCCTTGAGCGAGAAACTCGCTGCTGTCCTTGGCTCTAAGCCGCTTCCCCGCACTGAGGTTGTTAAAAATCTGTGGGTTTACATCAAAAAACACGGTCTTCAGGATCCAAAAAACAAACGCAACATCAATGCTGATGCAAAACTGCGTGCAGTTTTCGGAAAAGACACTGTTAATATGTTTGAAATGACTAAGTTAGTCAGCAAACACCTGAAGTAGTTCGTCGCGTGTCTCGAGTCCAGCTGTTCTTCGGAGCAGCTGGTCGCCGAAACCAGAATAATCTAAAAAAAAACCCATTTTGAATTTCAAAATGGGTTTTTTTTGACCTTTTTTGCCATTCGCGAAATTTGTCGCCTTCTGTCGCAAAAACTTACTTTTTATTTTTTGATTTCATATGTCCAGCCCAAGTCAGCTCATAAACTTGTTGAGTTCCCTGACTGTCTGCGCGCGGTTTGAAATGATTTTCTGCCAGAACTTCTTTCGAAACCAGAGTCCCTGCCGAGGTTGCTGCGGCAATTTTTTTGACTCCCGAAGAGCGAAAAGCCCAATCACTGATCGCACCCAATGCTTCAGAAACCAAACTTGGCTCTTTAAAACTTGGTACCATCGAGTAATTCAATTCAACCGTACCAGTTTCGTTTGGTGGACCCTTGAAGCCCATAAAGCCGACAAGATCTGGCGTCTCTTTTTTTACTTTCGGTTTTTCTAACGCCCACCACAGCCACCAGCCAATTGCGTTTTCATCATCATTCGGCATTTCAGCCAAAACCTGTGTCGCACCGGCTTTGGCCTCTTTGGTCGGCCACTCAGTCGGAACTTTCGCATCCACCATTTCTGAAAATTCTTCTAAATCTGAGAGGGCAAAGTTGACCCATTCTTTTGGCGATGCAATCAAAATTAAATGTTTAGTTTCAAGTAACATGGACTCCTCTCAACTCGTTTATGGGCGCCACAGCTGCCCATTATTTACGCACATTTGCTTTTAATTTATCATCGAAACCTCAAGGACGGAACCTCACTTTCAAAAAAATGCAGTAAATGCCATCAGGCGCAAAAATCTCCGCCCACATGAAGTGCTCAGCAAGCCTCGATTTTAGTCACAGAATGACAGAAAATAGGCAAAACCTGCCTTCATTATTCTGCTGCCTCTTCCGATAGAAAGAAGTCATGAAAATTCTCATTTTTGCCACCCACCAGCTCGCGGCTCATACCTTAATGATGCAATGCTTGACGTTTGCAGACACTGTTGTTGCCACTAATTTTGATGAGATGGCTGAAAAACTGGGCTCCTTGAATAAACTAGATGCCTTGCTCGTTGAACAAGGACCAAAATGTGAACAGGTCTTACGTCACCTTTTGTCGCTTGAAACCCAGCTGCCAATTGTGATGATCACCCCTCAGTCGAATTCTCCCTTTGAGTATCCAGGCCTCAATATTATAGGGCATTTGACCTATACCGATCCGCTCACCGTCTTGATGCGTGAACTTGACCAAGTCATGAGCAAAACGTCTCAAGATGAACCAAGCGAACCCTATAGCCGTGTGCCAGCTTATTTACTCACGCAACTACCGTTCATTCAAACCGACTTGTATTTGCGTTTGTCAAAGGCTAAATTTCTAAAGTTTATTAAATCAGGAACTGTGATGACCGCCAATGAATTAGCGCGAGTTTTACAACGCAAGAAATTGCAGCATCTTTATGTTCGAAGTGACGACTCGAAGCTCTTTTTAAATCAGTTTAAAGATGTGATCGCACAAAAAATGAATCAGCTTCAAGCGGGTGGTGCTGCGGCGATTGAAACGGCCTCGATGGTTCACGATATGTGCCACCAGATGTTTCATAAACTCGGCTTTTCCACCGAATTGAAAGAGGTGACCGAGGTCAATATCAACCTCACTCTGGCCTCTATTGGCAGTGATCCACGCCTGCAAGAACTTTTAGATGCCAAAGTCTTCCAGCAAAAAAATTATCAATCTTCGCATTCAGTTTTACTGGCTTACGCGGCCTGCTCAATTGCCGCTAATTTGGCTTGGTCATCGGTGCCGACTTTTCAAAAACTCGTTCTCGCCAGTCTCATGCATGACATTTCGCTTAACGATCCGACTCTGAGCAAATTTCAAACTCGCAAAGAAATTGAAGCGCAACGTGAGTCGCTCCCGCCCGCCAATTATCAGGCCGTTGTGAATCACTCTAATAATTCAGCCGACATCGTACGCCAGTTTGGCTTCGCCATTGCTGAAGTTGATCTCATCGTCAGTCAGCATCATGAACGTCCAGATGGCAGCGGCTTCCCGCTTGGCATCAACGCCACGAAAATTTCACCGTTGGCTTCAATTTTAATTGTCGCCCATGATCTGGTCGAAGAAGTTCTCAATCAGGGAGAGAAGTTTCACCTCCCTGATTTTGTCAATTCTCGGGCTCAGTATTATTCGAGTGCTGTTTTCAAGATGGCACTGGCTGGACTGGCTCAAGAGTGCGCACCTGCGAACACTCTGGCCACGGCAAAATAATCTTTATTTAAGGGCAGGCGCCCTGCAAAGCGCGAATACCGATTGATGACGTCAAGACGTGAACATTTGAAATTACTTGATTCGTACTGGTGCT
>JAYVXN010000461.1:0-11259 GCA_043785085.1 Bdellovibrionales bacterium
GTTGTGGAGTCTCCAAAAGACTCGTCTTCAACCCTGAAATTTGGGGTGTTTGCGCCGCCTCCGCATATTATCAACCCGAAAAACCAATTTTCGTTCGCGCAAATCTACGGCAACACTCCTGTACCGGCGTTGTTTTTTGACTACGAATGGGAAGTTTTGCACGACTTCGGTGGCTTGGGATTAAAGATTGGCACCGGACTTTTTACTCGCGTCGCCAATGGTGAATTCGCGCAGCCGGTTCAGCATCAGGGCCAAACTCCGGATGAACGCTTTACCTTTGTGATGTTTCCGAACACCGTCAGCGGCATTTACAAGTTTCAATATGCGGGCAAGCAGCCAATCGTGCCCTACGCCGAGGGGGGCGCCGGATATTTTACTTTTGCGGAAACCCGCGATGATGGTAAACCGCCAAAATTCGGTGCCGCCGCCGTGACCTTTGGCGCAGGTGGCGTGAATTTCTTAATGGACTGGCTGGACCCGCATGCCATTCGCAATCTCGACACTGAATACGGAATCAACCACGTTTGGCTTCAAGTCGAATACAAACTCGTCATCGGTCTCAACTCCCAATATGACTTCACCTCGAGCGTGATTACTTCGGGCCTGAACTTTGAATTTTAGGCACTATTGACCGAGCCTGACACTCCCTGTACAAATCGGGCCACATGACAACGCCCGAAGATCAAACTCTACCTCGCTCGAAATCCGCTCCCGAAGGCCATTGGCGCGTGCGACTTCTTTTGTCGTATGACGGCACCGAATTCGCTGGCTGGCAAAGACAGACCCAACAAACACATTTGAAAACCATTCAAGGCTCGATTGAAGAAGCACTCTTAAAAATTTATGGCAGGCCCATTCATATTCTCGGAGCGAGTCGCACAGATACGGGTGTCCATGCTCTTGGCCAAGTGGCGCACTTTGATTCGCCCAAGGATCCCGAAAGTTTCAACTTACGCTACGCTTTGCAAAGTTTACTTAGGCCCAACATCGTGCCAAAGGCCGCGTGGCTTGCGCCGCCCGATTTCCACGCCATCGGCCATTCGGTGAAGAAGACCTATAAATATCACATCCTCAATCGCGAGGTTCCTAGCGCCTTGCGCTATCAGCGCACTCATTGGGTTAGGTTTCCCCTTGATGTTGCTTATCTGAATGAGCTCTCCCAAGTCCTAGTTGGACGCCAGGATTTTAAGAGTTTTCAGACCACCGGAACCGTCGTCAAGACGACAGTTCGCGAGATTTTTTCAGCCTCCTGGGAGCGAAAACCCCACGATACTTTAGTATTTACGGTCACCGGCAACGGATTTTTGAAGCAAATGGTCCGGAACCTTGTCGGGACCTTAATTGACCTCGCTCAAGAGCGCGCGACTCCTGAACGCCTACGCGAAATCCTTGACGCTAAAGATCGAAGACTGGCCGGAGCCTCGGCCCCGGCTCAAGGCCTGTATTTATACCGGGTTTATTACCCCGAGGACCTTGACAACAAGTGCCGTAAACTTTAGAACATTCTACTCTTTATAGTAAGAAGACCAACGGAGCAGATCATGAGAACCTGGAATCCAAAACAAGATGAAACCGATCGGAAGTGGTACGTTGTCGATGCTTCCGGCAAGAATCTCGGCCGCATGGCCACTGAAATCGCGAAAGTGATTCGCGGCAAACACAAGCCGACTTTCACACCCAACGTTGATTGTGGTGATTTCGTTATCGTCGTCAATGCTGAAAAAATTGAGATGAGCGGAAACAAATGGCGCGAAAAGACCTACTACTGGCACTCGCGCTTTTTCGGTTCACTGCGAGCCAAGTCAGCTGAAGAAGTTCGCCAAGACGACCCGCAATTCGTTATTGAAGAAGCGGTTCGCGGCATGCTGCCGAAAAACAAACTTTCACGCAGCCTGATCACGAAGTTGAAGGCATACAAGGGTGGAACTCATCCTCATGCCGCGCAAAAACCCGAAACTTTGAACGTATAAGACGGAGATTTCATTAGATGGCAGCCCAACAGAAATTCTTTTATGCTACAGGCCGACGTAAAACTGCTTCTGCTCGCGTATTTTTGAAACCGGGTAAAGGCAACGTCACAATCAACGGAAAAAAAGCCGACGATTATCTGCATCGTTCGACTTCGCGAATGGTGATTTTGCAACCATTCGTGACCACGTCAAACCAAGCTAAATTTGACGCCTATGTCACAGTTGCTGGCGGCGGCGAAACCGGTCAAGCCGGTGCGATTCGCCACGGTATATCTCGTGCATTGGTTGTATTTGATGAAGCAAACCGCGACTTGCTGAAAAAAGCAGGCTTCCTGACTCGCGATCCACGTATGGTGGAGAGAAAGAAATACGGAAGAGCCGGCGCTCGTCGTCGTTACCAGTACTCCAAACGTTAATCGTCAGCCTCCGTTTTTCGGAGAATGCGAAAAAAGCCCAGCTTCATGCTGGGTTTTTTTTTGCCGGGACTTCGTCTGATCGGCAGTCTTGATGCTGAGACAGCACATCGATTAAATCGCGGCGAAGAGTTCTCAATGCACTCTGAGCTCCCATTTTTGCTGCACCCCTACCTCCAGCGCTGGAGTTTTCATACACTTTTTTAACTTCACCGAGCGCGCGCAAGGAGCGTTGACCGGATATGCAAATGTGATCGACTGATCCGTCATTCTTTGCAACCCAACCCTGCGAGCGACAGTGGCGAGCGACAGTGGCGAGCCAATTAGCTGCAGGCATGTTCCAGGGCAGGTTTTACTGGTCTGTGGGTATTACTAATTTTTCTGAGGGTTCTGATAATGAAAAACGACTACTCGTCTAAGACGTAATTCTGCGGATCAACCGGAACGTTATTGACCCGCACTTCATAGTGAAGATGCGGCCCAGTTGAGCGACCGGTGCTGCCGACAGCAGCCAAAACATCGCGACGCTTCACCCTTTGGCCAACCTCGACAAAGATCTGTGAGGTGTGTCCATAACGAGTCACGACCCCATAGCCATGATCAACAGAGACTAGATTTCCGTAGCCGGGGTCATAACCAGCAAAGCTGACGACACCATCGGCCGGCGCGTAGATTTGTGTTCCAGGGTTGGCCGCGATGTCCAAACCATTATGCATGACCGGTCGGCCAGTGAATGGCGAAATACGATAGCCAAATTTAGACGTATACCAACCACGAACAGGTTTGATGCTCGGAGTAGCACCTAAAAGACTTTGGCGCTCACTTAAGGTTTCCCAGAGTTCCAAAATACCCTGCTCACGAACTGAGGTTTCTTGCACCGCTTGGTCAATCCGAATAGCCAAGGAAGCATAATCGCGTTGGCCTTCAACCGTCAGCTCACCTTGGAGTTCATCAGCAGGAGGTTTCTGATAAAAAACACCGTCTTGCTCACCAATGCCGGTTGCAGGTAATGAAGCGGGATCTCGACCTGTTTCGCCGCCCGAAGCACCCAATCCGGTTCGTGGCAGCGGACCAATGGCCAGTTTCAAGGTGCGATTTTCTTGATCGACATTCGTGATCAAGCGCAGCTTAGTCATGAAACCTTTCACGCGCTCAAGACTGCTCTCAAATGCATTTAGCTTTCCTTCGACGACCTGAAACTGTTCTTTCAATTGAGTGTTCTCAACCCGAAGGCGCTTGTTTTCCAATGACTGCGAAAGCAAGCCAACATAATCAACAATACAAGCCGCGCTGATGACTGCAGTAATGAGGAAGAGAGCCAGACCAGCCTTAAGCCAAGCTGCGGATATGACGAATCGCCGGGTTGTACCCTTGCGATTGCTTACCATTAGAAAGGTAATCGTCTTTTTATCCAAACTCTGGTCCTCTCGCCGTTCGGCTTCTTTCGGCTTCTTTCGGCTTCTATTAAGAATATGATCTCTGAATCTGCCTTGTTAGTTAAACACTTATCGGGCAATTTCAACCGAATTTAAGGCCAATTTAAAGATGTTTCGCCAAATGCGTCAATTTAAAACAGTTTTTACGCCGGTTTTGCACAAATAAGCATCACAGTGACATTATCATCG
Organism: Bdellovibrionales bacterium; assembly: GCA_043785085.1. Lineage (GTDB taxonomy): Bacteria > Bdellovibrionota > Bdellovibrionia > Bdellovibrionales > JAMPXM01 > JAYVXN01. The sequence goes on from JAYVXN010000461.1 coordinate 4,009, forward strand.
CCACCGTTCTTCTTTGCCTCATCGATACATTTTGAGACAACTTCCGCAGGTTTAGAAATCTTGATCAACTCTTCTATGCGTTCGTCGGTGACCAGTCCAGACAAGCCGTCTGAACAGATCAAAATCATCTCACCGGGCTCTACCTGACGCTCAATGACATCACAGACAACGTCGCGTTCGTAACCGACACTTCGTGTGATCACATTTCGGGCCACAAAATTTGCTGCGTCCTGTTCGCGAATCAGTCCCGCGCGGAGTTGTTCATTGAGCAAAGAATGGTCTTCAGTGATTAGCCAAAGATGATTGTGTGAAAAAAGATAGGCCCGCGAATCTCCGACGTTGGCGATATAGATCACTTCACCCATGCACAGGGCTGAAACTAGGGTGGTACCCATGCCATGTAATTCAGAGCCTTCTTGATGGCTGCGATCAAAAATTCGATTGCTGGCTTCACGATAAGCGTCAGTTAAGAGATACCGAGGCGTGACGCGACGATTATCAAGTGATTGTTTGTAAACCACTTCGCGCACGACTTCGACCGCCATCGAGGAGGCCACTTCTCCGCCTAAATGGCCGCCCATTCCGTCGGCCACTAGAAAGAGTTTCAAAGACTCATCAATTAGAAAAGAGTCTTGATTATTATCACGGCGAAGGCCGACATCGGTCTCACACCAAACTTCGAAATTCATATCCCTTATTCTACGTAAGGCTGCGCCTCACTCCAAGATAAAAATCCTCTAGACCACACACTCTTATGGCATCGTTGTTTCCTCATTATCGAATTTTAAACAGTTGCGGAAAATAGGGCTAGAAATGGTCGAGTTCTCCAAGGCTGAGGGTCGGACGTGAGGATTTTTACACAATGTAAGGGACAGGCTGTATCTGCCAATTCGCATTTGCAGACAGCGAAGGGGTTTTTACTTCTGGCGGGGCGCGACGACGAAGCTCTAGCCTCGCTCTACAGCTAGGAGAAGCAACGAAGCTAGAAGTAAAAAGACCGAGCGGGCTGCAAATGCGAATTGGCAGATACAGCCTAGCCTTTTTCAGGTCTCCAATTGTCTTAATCAGAAGTGAAATCCAGCCGATAATAAGAGAGAGCTGAATCTGTTTGAGCCCGCTTATTTGCAACACCGGGCCGCTGGGACAAGATGAAGAAGAATTTTTTTCGCAACTCACTCATCATTTCGCTCCTCCTCCACTTGCTGGTCGCCCTATGCGTTTGGTTGCAGCCTAAGTTTTTGCTGCCGAAGCCTGCGCCTAAGAAAATCGTCGAACTGGAATTAATGGATCCCGATCAGCTGATGAAAAAATTTAAGGCTGTTGATAAAAATAAAATCGGGCAAATTGTCGAGCAGGACCGTTCGGTCAACGAAGAAGTGCCGAAGGAATCTAAGTTTTTGAGCAAAAAAAATCAGCAAGTGGAAAAAGAAACTCAAGCTGAGCTAAAAGATAAGTTTCGCAACTCCCCTACTCTAGGCGGAGTCGTAAAGCCACAGGTCAAAGCGGGTCAGCAACAGGCCAAGCAAGAGCCGCAGCAAGAGCCGCAGCAAGAAAAAGTGGAAAAAAAACCAGCTAAGCAACTGGTCACAAATGAACATGGCGTAAAAGGCCTGCCAGCACTCAAAGATTTGAAGCCGATCTTTAAAATTGGTCCCAAACCACAGCAAGATGAGCAAGCCGAAGGTGGCAGCGAAGGTCCGAGCGCCACAGATGATCACCTGAAAGTCGCAAACGGAATGCAGACTCTTTTAAATACGCGTGAATTTATCTATTACTCCTACTATCAGCGCATCAAAGACAAACTCCGCCAATACTGGGAGCCGAAAATCAAAGAAAAAATGGAACGAATCCTGCGCCAAGGTCGCACCATCGCGTCCCAGTCTGATCGCATCACCAAAATTGTGATCCTGCTCGACAACCACGGCAAACTTATTAAAGTTCAGGTTGTAGGAGCTTCGGGGGTTGAAGATTTAGATCAAGCCGCCGTCGAGGCCTTTCAGGCCGCCGCTCCCTTTCCGAATCCTCCCCATGGAATCGTGGAAGACGATGGTTTGATTCGCATTCGTTGGGACTTTATTCTCGAAGCAAATAATTCAGGTGGCATGGGCGGCACTCGAATCGCCCAAGATCGATGAAAATCATAAATGTCATCATCACTACGACGCAAATAAGTCCGGATGAGATCTTTTTGACCGCTGAGGGCGAGCCTTCTCCGATTCTTAGCCGCCTCAACCTCACCATTCAAAATGTCTTAGCTCTTAAAAAGACCCCGGTTTTGGTGATTGGTACTAGCGGCGATGAGCTCCTTCGCTATTGTCACCTTTTGGAGCGCTGCGAATTAGTCTATGACCCGAATTACCAAGGCGACTTGTTTTCGAGTGTCAAAGCTGGCCTCCATGTTTGCAAGGGCACCACTTTTGTTCTTCCTGAACCTTTAGAGTCTGTGCAGACGGCGATTTGGGAAAAATTTGAATCCGCCGCCTTCGCCCTTGCCCACGCCAAATATGATATATTATGCCCCGTGGCATCCGGTGTGCCATTGATCGTTACGATCCAGGGTGCGCGGCGCTTAATGTCACTCTCTGCTGAAACCACCAAATGGCATGAAACTTCTGAAATTTCTCGCTGTGAGCTCGCCTGCCCAGCGTGAGTTCGCTTTGCCAGGCGCAGGTTCGCATGTTACAAAAAATTTCTCTAAAATAGAGTTAATGCATTGAGGGGCTGCAACCTGCAGCTCGGGAACAACAGGGGATCATCAGTGAAAACAATCAAGATGCGCAAGGAAGTCCTGGATCGCATTTGCGGCCGAGCCCATTATATGACCACGCAAATGATTTTTTTAGCCAATGAACGGACCGATGTCGAAAAGGGCGACCCAAAAGTCGGAGGCCATCCGGCCGCCTGCGCGAGTTCTCTCCACATCACCGGCGCTCTTCATCTTATTGCCAAAACCGGCTTTGATTATATTGCCAACAAGCCGCACGCCGCGCCGGTCGATCATACCTACAATTATCTACTCAATTTATTTTTAAAAGAAAATCTTGAGCGCTTCTCGCCTGAGGAAGCTGAAAAAGCCATGCATGGGTTGCGCCATTTTCCTAAGAACGGCGAGCCAGTTTTTCAATCGTACCACTCGGCTTATGATCCGGATCACCATGGCTTTTTACCGTCAGGCACGGTCGGCATTCCGCCAGTCAATGCCGGATACCTCGCGCACGCTTACACCTTCTTGAAAGATCACGGTTATGATGTGCCGGATGCGCACTTTTGGGCGATTCTCGGCGACTCTGAATTTCGTGAAGGTTCGTGCTACGAAGCGATTCCGGATTTCGCTGAACGCGAGATCGGTAATTTAACTTGGATCATCGATTACAATCGCCAGAGCCTTGACGGTCATCGCATCACGAACAAAGAAATCATGGGCGGGACCGATGACGTACGCATTGAGCGCACCATGCAGGCCAATGGTTGGGACGTCATTCAACTTCGCCATGGCCACAAGCGCCTAGAATTGTTCAAACGTGCCGACGGGCAAGTTTTCAAACATTGGCTCGAAAACGACCTTCAGGATTATGAGCTGCAAGCGCTTCTCTTAGTTACAGATATGCCCGCTTTGAAAAAAGGGCTTTTGAAAACTCACTCAAAATTGAAAAAGTTTTTGGAAAACGTCAGCGATACTGATTTGTATTGGGGCCTCAGAGATCTTGGCGGCCACGATATTATTGCGCTCGCGGAAGCGATGCTGATTTCAAAAGTGAACAAACGTAAGCCGACGATGATTATCGCGCACACCATTAAGGGCTGGGGTCTTCGTCTGGCCGCCGCACCCGGCAACCACTCGGCCCTGCCAAGCGAAGAAGAGATGCAAGAGCTGCATAAAGCGCAAGGCTTGGCTGAGGGTGTTTTATTCTCAGGCTTTGAGAAGAACACCGAAGAAGGCAAGTTTCTCTTTGAACGCGGCAATGAGTTGTATCAGCAAATCAAAGACGAAGTGGCTTTGAAAGAACGAAACTGGTCGGCTTTTCAAAAACGCCTTCAAGAGAATGGCGAAATTCCGACCGCTCTCGGCATCAATTTGAAAATGGCCAGCTACCCGCACACGCAGTGGATGCTCGGTCAATGTACGGCCAAACTCACGCGTATTGCCAATACGGCCGTTGAAGGTAAAAACGCCAAAGAATTGCCGCCCGATGAAAAAGCTTGGAAAGCGCCCTCTGAACTCATGGTTTCAATGGCTCCTGACGTTGGCACGAGTACGAATCTAAATCCCGCTATGGATGGAAAAATCTTTGGCGTCCCCGTCGTTCCTGATTGGGAATCGGACCTTGGCGTAAAAGATAAGAAGACTCCTGACCTGGTGCCCGGCGAAGAAAAATCCGATCGCTTTCTGCGCTTTGAAATTGCTGAAGGCAACGTCATGTCCTGCATGGGCTCATTCGGAAAAATCCGTGATATGCTCGGCATTCCGCTCTTGCCGCTGATGACTGTTTACGACTTCTTTATTAAACGCGCGCACGATCAATTCTTTTATAATCTCTACTGGAAATCGAGCTTCATTCTGGTCGGCACTCCTTCCGGTGTGACTCTTTCACCCGAAGGTGCTCAGCACGGCTGGAAGTCTGATTTTCAAATTCCAAATCAAATCACTTGGGAGCCTTTTTTCTGCCAGGAACTTGAGTGGATTTTCAGTGATGCTTTTCGCCGCCACATGTTGGCAGACAACGAAGGCCGCAGTGGTGTCGTCATTCGCGGCGTCACCCGCGGCGTCGATCAGAAACTATATACGCACTGTTTAAAACGGCAATTGCGTTTCAAACAAGAGCAAAATCAACTTCTGCATCCGCAAAGTCTCCCTGTTGCGGGTGGCACGGATGAAGCAACAGTGGCGTCCATGTCGGATGACGAAATTCTCACGCAAATCCATCAAGACGTTCTGAATGGAGCCTACTACCTGCTCGATTACCGTGGCTATGCGGGGTATGAGCCAGGCGATAACGTCGTCAATATTTTCGCCATGGGTGCACTCGGCACAGAAGCCATCAAGGCCTCTGAATTGCTCTTGCATCGCGGAATCTACGCTAACGTCATCATGGTCACAAGCCCCGATCTTTTAATCGGCAATCCCGCGCACGCTGATAATTACACATACCTGAAACAAAACCTCGGCATCGATGGCACTTTGATTCTGCAGCCGATGGCCAATGGCCAAGCCACGCCAGCCGAAGTCATGACCTTAAGTGGCCGTCGCGTCCCCATCGTCAGCGTGCATGATGGCGAGCCGGGCTTATTGGATAATATCGGCTCAATCATCGGCGTTCGCCATGAGTCCTTGGCTGTACGCAAGCACTCCCGCTGCGGAACTCCGAAAGACATTTACCACTACCACCACATTGACAGCGAAGCCGTCATTGAGGCGGTTGGTAAAGTTCTCTCAGAAACCGCGCTTGAGAGTGTCAAGGTCAGCCAACGCACTTTGCAAGAAGTAAAGCAGCATGACCAAGCACAGCAGCCAACGCAAAACTGGCGCGATCTGTGGCCGGAAAATCCGATGGGTGAAGAGCATTAATTCAGAACTTCCTTTTAATGCCGAATTAGTCAAAAGCAAAAATCGCCGCTATGAAGAAGTGATCGTTTTCGTTCACCACTTCGGCGGCGATCGGCGTTCCAATCTTCGTCATGTACGCCTAAGTAACCATTCATAAGTAAGAGCGTAATAATTAAAATTGGTGAAATTTTAGTTCGAATAAACATATTTGGCACCACCTCTACCGAAGCATACTTGAATTGAGATTTTGGTGCGCTTGTCAAAAGACCAGATCTCTGCCCTCTACAAAGGATCAATTCGCCTCATTAGGCCCTAGTCAAGCCCCCAGATCGACATTTGAACTTCACTCTTCTCTGCACGACAATGAGCGGACCAAAAGGAAGGTGAAAGATGAGAACAATGATGAAAATTTCAATGGATGTCGAAGCCGCAAATGAAGCTGCAGAGTCAGGAAAATTAGCCAGCACAATCGAAGATTTAGTTAAGGAACTAAAGCCAGAAGCAAGTTACTTCTGCCCCGAGCAAGGGAAACGAACCGCCTATTTAATTTTCGATCTGAAAGAATCATCGGATATTGTAAAAATAGCGGAACCACTTTTCGCTACTTTTAAAGCTGAAATAGATATCAAGCCCGTCATGAACTTGGACGATTTGAAAAAAGGCCTCAGCTTTTCGCAAAAGCCGTCATCGAAGTCCAAATCGCAAAGTATGGGAACGAACGTGACCCATTCTTGAACGGACTTACTTTTTCAAAGCGAGGCTTAAACCCTCTGACGTCGGCAGCATCACTGATGTAAAGTTGCTTTGATCTGCCAGACGTTCATTAAAGCGCCGCATTTCATTCCACGGTTTTATGGAGATGTCATCGGGCTTTTCATCCATCATGACACTGCCAAAAAGCAAAGTATTATCTGCGACAATAAGACCGCCCGACCGAACATGGTTCATCGCCCAATCTAGGCAAAGATTGTAGCCTGTTTTATTGGCGTCGATAAAAACGAAATCATAGGTCCCAGTGAGAGTCTTTAAAACTTCGGAAGCATCACCTTGGCGAATCGAGACTCTCTCCGCAACCCCGCACTCAGCGATGCCTTCGGCGGCAAGCGCGGCGTAGCGTGGATCTTTTTCAATCGTTATAAGTGCGCCATCTTCGGGAAGAGCACGTGCAATCCACACCGAAGAATAGCCGCACAAAGTGCCGACTTCGACGGCGGTTTTGACTCCGACCATTTTCATTAAAACCTGTAAAATTCGCCCTTCAACGGCACTAATATTGATACCCGTTCGGCCGATTCCTTCAATACGCTTTCTGATTTTCAAAAGGCCCGCATCTTCAGGGGCATAAAGCGCGCCAACATAATGATCAAACTGGCTTTGTAGTTCTGGTCGCATTCAGTCTCTCCTGATACCGGCATTTTCATTGCACAGCATTTAAAGTCCCAGTACTCTTACCTTGAAGCCAATGCAAAGAAAAGAGTTCAGCGTGATTAAGGTTTTAATTTTCGATTTAGACGGCACTCTGATCGACTCAGCTCCCGATATCATCAACGCTGTCAACACACTGATGCACTTGCGCGGCCGGCCCATGCTTCCGGAGCAGCAAATAAAAACCGCTATAGGTGAAGGCCTAAGAGCCATGATCGTTAAGTTATTTCCCGAAACCGGATCTGATATCGAACTGCGTGATGAACTTGAAAAGGATTTCA
>JAYVXN010000462.1:0-11169 GCA_043785085.1 Bdellovibrionales bacterium
CCTGAGCGGGTCCGGCCCGGTGAAAAATTAAAGGTGCGGTACTCAGCTAATCACAAAACGAAAATTATTTTATACGGTGTTGATGAAGGTATTTTATTAGTATCTAAATATAAACTTCCGGATCCACTGACTTATTTTTTCCAACGCCGCGCGCTTCAGGTGAAAACATTTCAAATTTTGGATTTGCTGCTTCCAGAGTATTCCATCGTCCAGGGCCTGTCGGCCCCTGGTGGTGATGCGGAAGGTGCCCTTGGGCGAAACTTAAATCCGTTTAAGCGTAAAACTGATAAAGCGGTGGTGTTCTGGTCGGGAGTGATTGAGGCAGATCCGAACAAAAAAGAATTTACTTACGAAGTGCCAGATTATTTCAATGGCACCATCAAAGTCATGGCGGTTGCTGCTACAGAGTCGGCCTTTGGCAACATTGAAAAGCCGACCTTGGTTCGCGGTGACTTTATTCTGACACCTAACGTGCCGACCTTCGTTGCTCCAGGCGATGAGTTCGAACTGGGCGTCGGTGTTTCAAATCAGGCGGAAGGTTCGGGAGCCAAGGCCAAGATCAAAGTTGAACTGACCAGCGGCGAATTTTTCGAAGTGGTGGGCGAGGCGGCTCCGCAAATCGAAATTGCTGAGGGCCATGAGAGTTCAGTGAACTTCAGGCTAAAAGTAAAATCGAAACTGGGCGCAGCCAAAGTGAAATTGCGCGCCTCACTCTCTGGAAAATCAGCTCAGGCCGCAGTCGAACTGAGTGTCCGACCTGCAACACCTTATCGCTCTGATCTTTTTGCGGGATTCGCGGAAAGGTCGAGCTTTGAAGTTCCAGTACCGCGTGTGCTACTCCCTGAATACCGCACCCAAAAAGCGGGATTGTCGCCGGTACCTTTGCTTTTGGCCGAGGGCCTTAAAGGGTTTCTTGATGATTATCCGTATGGATGTACTGAGCAACTGGTCAGCAAGGGTATGCCCTTTGTCGTGTTGAAAACGCGTCCTGAATTTAAGATTGATCTAAAAAACGCGACCGAAGCTTTTCGAAATCTTTTGCAGATTTTGCGAAGTCGCCAGACGCCGGATGGTGGCTTTGCTATGTACAATCCCAATGAAGGCAATAATTTGCCGATTTCTCTTTATGTCGCACATTTTCTGATTGAGGCCAAGGAGCGTGGCTTTAATGTTCCTGAAGAAGTTCTCACACGAGATCTTGAATTTATTCAAAGCGAAACCTTTCGGCAAACACGCACGCTTGGCCAGGCTCGACTGTTTGCCTATGCTCTTTACCTTCAGGCGAGAAGCGGCCGCGTGCCAAGCAACGACTTAAGTTTTTTGCGTAACGCTCTGCAAGCCGCCTTTAAAGGCAGTTGGGAGAATGATTTGGCGGGCGGCTTTATGGCCGCGACCTATCGACTGCTGAAACAAGATGACGAGGCTGCAAGTCTGTTTAGGAAAATTAAATTAGGGACTGTGACCGAAGCTCATTATGAGGTTTTCTATGACGGTCTTTATCGAGATATGGCATTGATTTATCTCGGTGCCAAACACTTTCCAAATCTTTTAAAGGACTTAGTCAGCGATCAGGCGTTAAAGCAGGCGATGCTGCCGCTTAATCGTGGTCAATACAATACTTATGCGGCGGCACATGCGATCTTGGCGATGGACGCACTGGTGGCCAACGCCAGCAGCAGTGAACATTTGAACGAGATGAAGGTCGAGGAAGTTCTGGCAAACGGCACCCTGCAAAACCTGGTGTTAGGAGCCACGGCCATGCCTCTCGTTGCCTTTTCAGACGCTACTCGCAAGGTCAAATTCACGGTGCCCGAGAAAGTTCCGACCTATTATATGATGCTACAATCAGGCTTTGACCGCGATCTTCCGCAGACTGAGATTAAACAGAAGATCGAACTAACGCGTGAATTTTTGGATTCGGCCGGTACGGCTATCGTTTCCGGAAAAGGCGGCGTGAAGATGGGTGATGAGCTCACGGTTCGGCTGCGTTTGCGGTCGCTGGAAAAAGGCGGAGCCGCGCATATCGTTTTAGTTGATCTTTTGCCCGGTGGCTTTGAAACCGTTCTTGAAGCGGCGGTCAATTCACAATCAACGCGGACAAGTGATGAGGGCGAAGGCGCCAATCCTGAGGATGCACCTTACCCTGAGGGCGATGAAGGCGGTGACGGCGGCAGTGAAGGCGAGGGAGCACTTTATCGTTTTCTCGATTCAATCCTGCCAAAAGCATTTGCCGAAGGAGCCAACACGACGGTTGCACCATTAGCGACTTCTTACGTCGATCGTCGGGAAGATCGGGTTGTCGTCTATGCCGGTTTTGTCACGGATCAGGTGCAAGAATTTACTTATAAGATCAAGGCGGTCAACCAAGGAAGTTTCATTGTACCACCACCCTTTACAGAATCGATGTATGATCGGTCCGTGAAATACCAGGGCCTGAGCGGAAAGATCAATGTCGAGGCGGCGGCAGAAAAGTAAGCGAGATGAATGTCATTAACCGAATGAGCAAATTCAAATGGAAAATGGCAGGTGTCTTGCTGGTTATTTTCTTGCTACTTGGCATTCGCTACAAGAGTCGGCCCATTCTCTCGACTACGACCTTCTCAACGCAGATTTTTGACGGGCAAAATCACCTCTTGCGGATGACACTCTCGGGAGACGAAAAATATCGTCTCTTGACTCCCTTAGAGCAAATCAGCCCGACTTTTAAAGAGGCCGTTCTCCTCCATGAGGACCGGCATTTTTTTCAGCACTTCGGTGTCAATCCGATTGCTTTGCTGAAAGCGGCCGGAAACACCTATCTTCGCGGCACTCGGCGTATGGGTGGCTCAACAATCACCATGCAATTGGTCAGGCTCATTTATCCCCTCAATACAAAAACCATTGTCGGTAAAATCCAACAGACACTTTTGGCTTTAAGGCTTGAACTCACGCATTCAAAAAATGAAATCTTAGAAGCCTATCTCAATTTATTGCCGTACGGCGGAAACATCGAAGGTGTGGGCGCCGCGAGCCAGATTTATTTTGGAAAATCGACGCGTGACCTGACCTTAAATGAGGTTTTGACCTTAGCTGTGGTTCCGCAAAATCCAAGTGTGCGGCGTTTAGTGGATGAATCACATCTCAGTGCTCAGGCATTTTTAAATAGCGCGCGCTTCAGGTTATTTGCGGCGTGGCTGGAGCGGCACCCAGAGCAGAAAAATCAAAGCTCTGAATTAGCGCTTCCATTAATGGTGAGAAGTGTTGCGGCCCTTCCGTTTCGCGCACCACATTTGCTCAACAAGGTCTTGCAAATGCGACCGCTGGAAAAAAAATTACACACGACTTTAAATTTGCAACTGCAAACTCTCCTTGAAAAAAAGCTAAAATCCTATGTGGTCGCCCACCGTGACCGGGGCGTCACGAATGCGGCCGCGATGATCTTGAATCATGAAACCATGGGCGTTGAAGCGATGGTGGGCTCAAGTGATTTCTTTTCATTCGAAATTGAGGGTCAGGTAAATGGAACTCTCGCTAAGCGCTCTCCTGGTTCAACTCTGAAGCCCTTGACCTACGCTCTGGCCATGGATCAGGGGCTCATCCATCCGCTCAGTCTGCTCAAAGATACTCCCATGAGCTTTAGTGGTTTTGATCCAGAAAATTTTGATCGAAATTTTTCTGGCCCGCTCAGCGCCACCGACGCTTTGATTCGCAGTCGAAACGTGCCAGCCGTGTATTTAACTTCGCTCCTCAATAAACCAACGCTTTATGATCTGCTCAAGGACGGTGGCGTTTCACATCTTCGTGAGCAGTCGTTCTATGGTTTATCTTTGAGCCTAGGCGGCGCCGAAGTGACCATGGAAGAACTGGTTCACTTGTACTCAGCGCTCGCAAACCAAGGCCAGCTCAAAACCTTGCGTTATTTCTCTGATCAGCCGGTTCAGACTAAGGGTGAAAATTTTCTCTCACCAGAGGCGGCCTTTTTGACTTTGGATATGTTACGAAAGAATCCGCGCAACGAGCAAAGTTTTTCAGACCAATGGATTCGGGATGCTGTCCCTGTCGCCTGGAAGACGGGCACATCGCATGGTTACCGCGATGCTTGGTCGATCGGCGTAATGGGCCCTTTTATTATTGCCGTTTGGCTGGGAAATTTTGACGGTGAAGGAAATCCAGCTCTGATCGGACGGGATTTGGCGGCGCCATTGTTTTTCAATTTGGTTGATTCCTTGAAGAGCCGGGCCACAGGTCGAGAGCGTTGGCTGTCGCCAGCTGGCCTCAATCTCAAACAGGTTTCGGTGTGCTCACTTTCAGGCCATTTGCCAGGGGAAAGCTGCCATAATCAAAGTGACACCTGGTTTATTCCCGGTAAATCACCGATCAGCAAATGTCTGATTCATCGGCAGATCTTAATTTCTAAAAAAGATGGCTTACGGGCTTGCGATGAACAGCAGGGCGATGTGCGAAAAGAAATCTTTGAATTCTGGCCAAGTGATTTATTGCAAGTGTTTCGCCTGGCGGGAATTCCCCGCAAAGGCCCTCCGGCCTATCAGAAGAATTGTTCCCTGGTTGAAACTCAAGGAATTGGCGTTGCTCCGAATATCACCTCACCTAAGAAAGATGTGATTTACACTTTGCGAGTGCCAACGGGCAACTTTGTTCCGGAAACGCCGATTCCGCTTCAAGCCGTGGCAGACGGAGACGTTAAAAAACTCTCTTGGTTTGTCGGCAGTGAATTGGTCGGGCAGAGTGAGCCACAAAAGCCACTTCTCTGGAAGGCCCATCCGGGCCGGTTCATCGTTCGTGTGGTCGATGACTTGGGTCGCAACGACTCACGCGAACTTGAAGTCAAATTATCTCAGTAAATTAAGCCGCACGCCGACGCGGGCCAGAGAATCGAGAAAAATCTTGCGATCGACCCGCCTGGGAATTGTGCTGACCCTCACGATGTCCTTGATTTTGGCGGTGCTCGGCGGCTTCTTTGCGTTGCGCCTCTTTTTGCTGCCACAACTTCCAAATTGGATTTTCTTTGTTGGCGGTGGCGACCGGTTTAGGTTTAGCTGTCGTCTTAGAAACCGGTTTTTTAGCTGCTGCGGCTTTTTTTACAGCCTTTGCTTTTACAGGCGCGGTCTTTTTAGCCACAACTTTCTTTTTTTGAGACGGTTTGACAATTGTTTTTTTAGCCATAGGCACCTCACTTGTCCTCTTCTCGGAAGAAGTGGGCGCAAAATTAAGTCTCGTTTAGAGTTAATTTCAGGACGATCATCTTTAATTCTTAAAAGCCGGACTCAGCGAAGTGTAATGCTCATAAAGTGTGATTCCCGTTGGCATATGCGTGGCGGTGATCTTTGCATAATAGTTTTTAAAGCGATACTCGAACATCGTCGTAGCCATTGGCGCCGCAAGGGCGTCGGTAGAGTCGGCGCCAACCATTCTGCTCGGAGCGCCTAGTTCAGGCTCAAGAGTTTTAAGTCTGGCCCTCAGAAATCTCGCTCCATCTGAAATGGAAAGGTGGCTGCGATACAAATTAATGTCAAATAACTTGCCACTTTCTCCGAAGGCAAAGGCGATTTCATCAAAATGAGAATTTTCGTCAAGCCCTAGGGCACTTGCGGCAACAGCCTTGCAAATCAGGAAGTGAAATCCCATTTGTTCCTTCCGGCAATGCGCTCCTCGTCTTAGCATTTCTTGTGAAACATCTGATTCGTTGGCTAAATCAAGAGGCAGTTGAAACGATGGCCGTGTGGGAGCCAGGATTTGGCCTTGTAATGCGCTCACGCCAATTGCACGAAGTTCTGAGACAACCTTTGGACTCACTTGAGTGACAGGACAGACAACACCCATCAAGCTTAAAATTCTCCGTCCCCAAGGCAGACTTTGCCCCAATGGCGTGTGCAGAAAGCCAATACCTGAAACCATCACAAAACCAAGGAGAGCGGTCGCCAAAACTGCTCTCCTAAATTGAGAAGACTTTAAAAATTTCATCATTCATCCCTATCAATTATGGAGTGGCCGACGGTGTGGGCGTTGCACTTGAGGCTGGCGTCGCTGTTGCGACAGGAGTGGCCGTAGGTACAGGTGTCGCACTTGGAGTGGGGGAGGGAGAAGCCGTCGCAGTCGGTGTCGGAATACTCTGACTCTGACTTTGACTTTGACTCGTACCGGTTGTCGTGCCAGTTCCCGTTGTGACACCCGAGCCATTATCCACGATTTGACTTTTCAGGCCTATGAGAGAGGGCGCAATGGTTGCAATGTCCGCATCGCTGACACCATCGGCTTTAAGAACGCCGGCTAAATCCGTAATAAATTTATCGAAAACCGGGCTGGTGATATTCAGCCCCTGATGCGCAGTGACCATGTCTTCGCATGGGTAGCCAGCGGCAGGCGGATTTCGATAGTGAGAGGGACCAGGAAACGTTCCAGGGCCTCCAAACAAGGTGGTAAATTGCAAATCCAAACAACTCTTCAACCGATCAACTGTGTCATGTCCCGGAGTTCCGATCACGGCAAAAAATGGCGCAACTTGGGGATCAGCTAAAACGCCAGCCACTGCATCATCGACCACTTTTCTAATCGTGGGTTCACCCCCGTACTTGTCGTACAGGCTTTGGGCGCCACCAGCTGCCTGTTGCGCAACTTTGTCTTTGGCGACGTTTTGGGGAGCAGGAGAATTTTTGCCACAAGCCGCAATCGCCATTAAGGCGACGGCGACTCCTGTTATCTGAGTCCATTGAGTTCGAGTCATCGAGACCTCCGTTGAATGTTTCAGGTAGCGTATCTGAACGTCCGCGAAGAATCTCAAAATTCACTAGAGTTATTTAAAACTAAACTTCATTTATTGAGATGCTCGCGGCTGTCACAGTTTGCGAGCGGCGGGTTCACGGAAGTCGGAATTTAGGGTCGAATTGTCAGTCACGTGTTCTTAAATTTTTTAGAAATCGAAATTTGACCGGGCTCAATGTAACATAAGGTTACTTATCAGGGGGTAAAAAAAACTCCGCCCAAAATGCCGGAGCTTATTTTCAAATTAGAAATCACTCATGAGAAAGAGATTCACTGTTTGCTCAACCAAGGTCCTGGCAGCTTGGCCATTACCTTCAGTTTCATAATGAGCAAAAAGAGCGCCTTCTGAGTGAATTTGTGGAATAAAGCTGGCTTTGATGGCCCAGCTTGCCGCCATTTGCACCGGCATCGCAATTGGAGCGAGATTTAAGCCAAATAAAAACAACTCATAGCCCAAACGCTGGTTGCGTAAAAGATGCGGATCGGCTGGTACATAGGCCAGAGAAGGGGATCCGTTTATTTTTGAACTGCGATCACGCACATTGATCATGTAATCGTGACCCTTGCGTGTGACCGGATAAAAAGCGAAATCCACCGGTGTGCCGACGCTCGTGTATCGGTTACGATGACCGGCAAGGCGATCCTGGCAAGTTTTAAGGTCTTCTTGATAAGCTTTTTGACCAAATCCGACCCAATCTTTTTGGGCATCGTGGTGCGACCCAAAATTATACCAGTCTAAATTAGCTTCATAAAGAGAGGAGCGAATCAACGCCGCTTCATCTTCACCGATGCCAAGACTGCTTGGACCTGCTTCTTGCAGAAAATGCAGAGTCATATTTTGGTAGTAACTGCGGCGATCAAGCAGATCGTCAATTGCTTTTTCAAATAGATATGAAGCCACTCCGACACCTGGAAAATTGCCAGCAATATCTGCAGCCCATTTAATCAAATCCGCCCGCCACTGAGCTCGGTAAAAAAAACTTGAATCGTGTAAACTTGCGATAGTCGCAAATTCGAAAACCGACCCCTTCAATTTAGCATCAAAGGCATTGATGACGTTTTGAAATTGCGCACTCTGATAAATGGCGCGGAAATCCGTGTTGCGCATGGCCAATTCGGCTTGTTTTTCAATTTCAGATTGCTCGGCCGGGCTGAGGCCAAGGTCGGCCGCGAATGTCGGCGGCGTCAAACTCTGAAACGACTTTTGCTGAGTTTGAAACCGGATTGCAGCACTGAAAAACTGATTGGTGAACTGGTGAAAATCAATCGGGTTTTGCGATTTGATTTTCAACATGTCAATGTTGCCGTTTGAATCGCGAATCACATCGATATGCTGATAAAAGGTTTCTGTAATCGTCGCGGTTGCAAAACAAGGAACAAGGCAAAGTGCCAAGGTCATCGCTTTTCGCGTAATGAGCTGTTGTAGTGCAAAATGCATGGGTACTCCCAAGATGGTGTAAATTTGTTTATGACTCCCCAATGTAGTGTCTCGATTGTTCAAGAAAAAGGCAAAGAATAGTGAGACCTTAGGTCTGGTTTCTGGAAAAAGAATTGGCCGAGCGTGGTTGATTAACTCAATTCAGCCATTTTTTGATGATTTTGAGGATCTGAATTGCTCTGACTATAGTTGGAATTCCATTTGACATACCAATCATAGAGGGCCTGAATTCCATCTTCCATTGAGGTTTTCGGCCTAAACCCACAGAAATCACTGATTTTTTTGATATCGGCAAGCGTCTGATGCATGCAGCTGCTCGGATGCTCAATGAGATTTAATTGCGGTGTCTTCTTTGACACTTTTTCTAGAACCCGAATGAGCTCAATCGCTGATACCGATTTTCCAGTGCCTATATTAAAAAGCTCGAAATCTGGCGCTAGTGAAAGTGATCGTTTGTTGAACGCCAACATGATGCCATCGACTAAATCGTCAATGTAGATGAAATCCCGCCAAGTATCACCGTGATTAAAAAGGTCTGTCGGTCGGCCACCCGTCAAATTCTGTAAAAATTTGAACGGTGCCAAATCAGGATTGATCCATGGTCCATAAACACTAAAGAAACGAAACACTGTCCCCGGAATTCCAAAGCTCTGCGAGTACATACTTCCCTACTCTCCCGTTCAGCCGCACCGGAAGAACAAGGGACTATTCTCGGTGTTGGCCAATCACTGGCGGCCATCGCTGGAATTCTCGCGCCAAGTATCTCAGGTCTTTTGATTGACCATGGGCATCTCGAATATTGGGCATTAATGGCCGGCGGTTCGGCCTTCATCGGCGCGATATTTGGCTTTTTCTAAAGCATCGGCCTTAGGCAAAACCGGCTAAATTAAATCCATCTGAAACGATGGCTGCAGATTTTTCCTCACTCCAGGCCAATAATCCCAGCACGCTGCCGTACACCAAATGCGAGATTAAGGCATAAGTGTGAGTTTTTAATGGATACCGCAAGGGTGATTTGGCAAAACCAAACAACGGAACCATTATATTATCCGCAAATATCCAAACTCCGAGACCGTAGAGAACGCCAAAAACAAGAGAATTGCGCTTCTGTAAATGAAGCAGCGTAGCAAACACTGCACCTAAACTCCCGCCGAATAGATAATGGACCAACATACCGGCGAATTCTGATTTCTGCGGCGATAGGGTGCGGTGCATCAGGCCTTTATAAGCGGTTTGCGCCACCAGCACGGTTGCCGGAACCTCATCAGCCGTCTTACGCGGCCTGTTTCGAAGTGTGGAGCGATCTGAAATTTTCTTCAGCTGAGTCTGCGACTTGCCCATGACCCATGCGGCAATAACACCACCACAAAGCCCCAGCAAGATATTCCGTATTCTCATAAGGCACCTCTCTTTAAGCATAAATGGAGGCGCGGCTGATTCATGTCCGAATTGCGAAAAAATCATGGTAAATCAAACTTAATCAGGCGCCACTGACGCGAAGGTCAATTGCTAGAATCTCGCTTCAGCCAGTGTTAAGTTGGCGCATTGGAGTGAGAATTGAACGTGCATTTCACATTGAAGCGTTTTTTTTATCTCAGCTCAGCACTGCTTTCGGTCGCGGTTCTAGGGCTTATTGGTGCCTTGATTGTGTCTTCCGTCAATCTCTCAGATGCGGCCCGCGAGATGGCGGGCTCTGTGCGACTTCTCGATACGGTCCGAAATCTCGAAGTCGATTTGACCCGGTTTCGCCGCCAACCTTTATTAGTTGGCCTTCGGAGTTTAAAAGATCGCCAGCACCAATCGGAAATATATAAATCCTTAATAGAAGCCAGTTTGGCTGAAATTCTCAAAGATTCAGTGGACCCTGATGAACATAATGTAATTGAAGAAGTTCGCATTGCCATTACTCGCTATGTTGAAGACATGCACCGGCTGCGCACCCGCGGTATCCATGGTCAGCAACTGGATTTGGCGACTGATAAGAAATTTGACGTAGCCGAAGCTTCCATTCGGCACTTAAGTGATTTTAACGTTCGACAGTCGCGATTATTACAAGCTGCAGTCGCCGAGCAAGATCGCTTTGATCGAAGGCTAGCTGGCTTCACGATTCTGGTCATCTTCCTTTCACTTTCAGCCTTCCTGTTGGCAGCTCGGCGCTTTGTTTATCAACCTCTATCTAAATTACGTGAACGCGTGCAAAACTTTGATTTGCGCGCCACCGACCTCTCTCTAGTGGTGACTGGAGCTGAGGAAATATCGACGATTGCAACGGCGTTTCAGCATCTGCAACAGCGCTTGAATCAACAACGAGATCAGCAATTGACCTTTATTTCTGCCATTGCTCACGATCTTAAAAATCCCTTGGGTGCCATTCAAATGTCGATTGAATTGTTAACCGAAGACAAAGAGTTGGACCAAAATGACCGACATCTGACTCTTGAAATTATTGGCCGACAAACCTCCCATCTCACCCGTCTCGTCAGCGATTTGCTTGACCGGACCGCGATCGAATCCGGAAAGTTTGAACTCAAGCGTGAACGGCTTGATCTACGCCGTTTACTTGAAGACGCCGCTGGTCTATATGCCTCGGTCTCCCCTCATCACACCGTGATTCTCAAGCAAAGCGAGCGTCCGCTGATGGTCTATTGTGATTCTCTGAGAATCTCACAGGTTTTAAATAATTTTATTACCAACGCGATTAAATACTCACCTAATGGCGGCGAAGTGGTTATTGAGTCCCGCTATGGCGACGAGAACGTTAGCCTTGCCATTTCTGATCACGGCCTCGGTATTGATAAAGATGATCTTGAAAAAATCTTTGAGCCGTTTCAACGAAGCCAAGTGGTTCGTGAAACGATTCCAGGCGTCGGGTTGGGCCTTTCAGTTTCTAAAAAAATCATTGAGGCACATCATGGTTCCATTAGCGTCGAAAGCCAGCGTCATCTCGGAACCACCTTTTTTATTTCCCTTCC
>JAYVXN010000463.1:0-11124 GCA_043785085.1 Bdellovibrionales bacterium
TGCGGCACTTTTATTTCATGGCGCGATTTATGTGTGAGCTGGCGCGATTTATAACTGGCATTGAAATTCATCCTGGCGCGACTCTGGGTAAACGCTTGGTGATCGACCACGGCATGGGCTTGGTCATTGGTGAGACAGCCGAAGTCGGCGACGATTGCATTATTTTTCACGGCGTTACCTTAGGTGGAGTCCATTTTGATCCGGTCAAGAGGCATCCGACCGTTGGTAATCGCGTCCTAATTGGCGCCGGAGCTAGTATCTTAGGCCCGGTTCGCATCGGTGATGGGGCGCGCATCGCCGCCAATGCAATGGTTTTAAAAGACGTCGATCCCGGTAAAACTATCGTCGGAACTTACGCGAAATAATTTACTCGCTTATTCCGATGGCGAGTTTCCATTCTGTGGTCGGAAGAACCAGTTTGCGTTCACGCAAATCAAATAATCCAAAAGTAAAATCAGCCTGGGCGCAAAGATGGCCATCTGTATCGAGCATTTCTTGACGAAGAATTCCGATTTTCTTTTCGTATTTTAAGACTTGAGTGGTGATGGTGATTTGCTTGCGGAGATGTAGCTCCAGAATGAATTTCAACTGAACTTCAAGGATGATTGGGCCCAATCCGGAACTTCGGACTTTCTCCAAACCATAGCCTCGCTGAGTCATACACTCCCACCGCGCCTCTTCAAACAAATCCAAATAACGGGCATTGTTCACGTGGCCGAAGGTATCCAGATGCGCTTCGCGAATGAGGACCGGGTAGGAGACCTTCTCAGATGTCATGGTTTTGCCTTTTGTGAAAACAAGATCAGAATAAATTCTGCTTTTCGCTCTCCAACTTTCACCCGTAATTCGGATAGGCGATCTTCAAGAATTTCTTCCGTGGCTTGAGTTAAATCAATTCCTAAAAGTGCGCGTCTCTCTGGAAATTTCTCGGCGAGTTCACTTAATAACCGAACCAGCCGGTAGGGAGTGTCCATTAGGACCACGGGCCGGTCTTCGCGGGCCAATTCGCGTACCGCGCGCTCCCGCTCTTCGCGTTCTGCCGGCAAAAAGCCGCGAAACACGAACTGGCGCAAATTCTCACCAGAAAGACTCAGAATCGACATCAAACTCGAAGCACCCGGAGCAGTCGTGACTGGAATTTTCTCTTTTCGGCAAGCTGCCACCAAGCGCGCACCAGGGTCACAAAAACCTGGAGTGCCGCAATCTGAAACTAATGCCACAGTTTTAGTGCGGCAAAGTTCCAGCAGTTCTTTGACGTCATCGTCGCGACTGTGCTCATTGAGAAGAAAATATTCTTTCTTCTCAATTCCGAGCGATTTCAATAATTTTGAGACTTCCTTGCGCTCTTCACCGATCACAATTTCCGCATTTTTGAGAGTCTCAATGGCCCGCAAGGTGATATCACCTGGGTGACCGATCGGAGTTGCCACAATCGCTAGGCTCATGCCAAGGGCTCCATATGGTCTTCACTGTATTTTTCCAAACCTAATTCGACTTTAGCTTGTCTAATTTCTTGGTCGGCTTCACGAACTTTGTGTTCATCGCAGTTCTTAAAATCCCAGTGATCGCGATCGAGAAGATGTGAAGGATTGATCCGACCGAGAGACGAAATCAGACTTTGTCGAATATTCGGAATAGCGACTTCAAGCTGATCAATCATTTTTTTAATCATGCGGCGTTTGTAATCACCATGAACCGTCTCACCGCACATGATCGGGCACTGGCAACAAACCACCGGAAAACTCATTTTTTTCACATAAGCTTTGATTTCATTTTCACTGACATAAACCAGCGGGCGAATGACGGTGTTTTTTCCGTCGTCCGACAAAAGTTTCGGGGCCATCGAGGCCAAGCGGCCGACAAAAAAGCTATTGAGCAAAAAGGTTTCAATCACGTCATCGAGGTGATGACCGAGGGCAATCTTATTGCACTTGTGTTTTTCAGCGAGGCCGTACAGAGCCCCCCGGCGCAGGCGCGAACAAAGGGCACAGGGGGTACTTCCAGGCGCTGTTTTCTCATTTAAAATTTTGGCAATATTGAAATACTCCATTGAGTATTCATAGCCGCGCGATTGCACATAATCTTCGACGATGTCTTGGCGAAAACCGGCGTAACCTTGATCAATATTGACTGCGACGAGCGTAAAGTTGACCGGCGCTCGCTTGCGCATTTCATTGAGGATATGCAAAAGGGCCCAAGAGTCTTTGCCTCCTGAGATCGCCACCAAAATCCGGTCGCCTTCCGAAATTAAATCAAAATCGCCAATTGCCCGGCCCACCGCCCGATTGATCCTAGTTTCCAGCTTTTCGACCGTCATTTCATCAAAATTTGGAAGGCCTTGGGCCTTAGATGGACCATGCTTATTGGCGCGCCGAGAAACGCTGTCTTGAACAAGCGCGTTAAGATTTTCGAGAAAGTTTTCAGATGCTTCCATATGAGCCATAGGGGTACCCTAGTTTTGCCACAAGGTAAAGGAGGTCTGTCGGTGAGTTCAATCAAGCCTTGGAAAACCCTCGGAACACAGGAAATTTTTCGCACTGTCTTTTTTAAGCTTCGTATGGATCGCTGTGAGCTCCCGGATGGCCGAATCATGCCGAGCTACTATGTGCTGGATTTTCCGGATTGGGCGAATATTGTCCCGGTCACTGAGGATAATCGCATTATTTTGGTTGAACAGTAAGATCAATCACTCGATTGTGGTGGCGTCATTGTTGTACGCTTTGCCTTTTTTGGGATTCGCTTTGCCGACGGGGTGCTTAGTCAACCTTTTTGCATTTTCCGAAACGCCGCTAAATCCACCTCAAAATGGCAAACAGAATCAAGCAGCGGTGAGGGCTGTTCGCGGCCCGAGTGAGTGGTGTCAATAAAAACCAATTGAACCTCGGGTAGATGTTTTTGAATCAAGTGCAGATTGACTGGTTCATTTTCAAAAAGCCAAATGCGGGAATACTGACGGCTCGCGGTTCTTAACACGTCCAGCTTAAATTCGGCATCATCAAGTTCCGCTTGGGGCTTGAGCAGGAGCTGACAGTTTCTTTTATCAAGCGGAAATCCACTGTCTTTCAAACTTGCGTAGGTCCCCTGGTACATTCGTGGCTGATCTCGTCCCGTCAGATAAATGATTCGGGCCCCAAGTGTATGCAGTTCATTGACAAATTCGACTGAACCGCTGATGGGTTGGTCGTGGTGAAGATAGTGATTGCTGAAAAAATGAAAAGCCCAAAAATCATGAAGCTCTTTAAAAAACTGCGGAGAATGCTTTTGCGACAATCCGACGCGCTCAAGTGACTCAATCAGGCCCCAATCCGTACATTCAATCCGGGCCGCAGTCATGGCCTGGCATTCATTTGGAAATTTCTGTTGATTGATTGGATCACTAGAAAAATCCCGCATAATTTCTTGAACTCGTAGGCTTAGGTCAAAGAGTGTTGAATCCAGGTCAAACACCGCCAAAAATGAATGGCTGTCGCGTTGTGCAAGGTCGGCTTCGAACAAAATTTCTTTTAAAATCTCGCGCTTCACGTCAGAAAATTACCACCGCAGGAAGCAATCGTCACCTAAAACTGTGTTTCAGTTTGAGGCAAATGCCCTCGCCAAATATTCGGCAAATTTCTTCGATCTCATTTCAATTCAGGACCTTAGTTCTTACCTATTGCTGTCTTTGCCGTGAGGTTCGACACTTTTTTAAACTTCCGTTTAAATACCTCAATTCTATGCGGAACTGTCCCTAGACCCTCTAAAGTCGTACTCTGCCCCTGCCGACAAATTATTGAAGGTATTGGGTTTTCAAATAGAACTGGTTGAGGAAGGTATGCAAAACAGATTCGTCGTCGATCATTTGGGACAACAGCACGGCCCATTTTCGCTTGATGAGATTTTAAGCCAAGTGAAATCGGGTCAGTTGGAGATTACCGACTATCTCTACAACGAATCATCAAGTGATTGGGTGATGTTATTGGCCTATGAAGCGCTTGCCGACACGCTGAAAGATTTCAAACCATGGGCGTCAGCGCCCAAGGCCTCTGTGATTCAAGTGCCGACCGAGAGCAAAGAAGAAAAACAAGTGCAAGAGGCTGAATGGTTTGTTCTCAAAGGCGAAAATCGCTTTGGCCCATTTACTTATTTTGATTTGGTTCGCATGCTGCAGGAGCGGTCTTTGTTTGATTTCGACTACCTGTGGACGCACCAGCTCGGCGGCTGGAAGCGTGTGTCTGAGCTGAACGAATTTAAGTCCGACGTGATTCGCCAGTTGATTGACTCCGGCCAACTTGAAATCAAAGAAATTTTCTTTCGGCGCCGCCATGCGCGAGTTGAATACGGTGCCGCATTGATGGTTCATGACAACAAAAAACTATGGCGGGCTCAAAGTATCGAAATTTCTCAA
Organism: Bdellovibrionales bacterium; assembly: GCA_043785085.1. Taxonomy (GTDB): domain Bacteria; phylum Bdellovibrionota; class Bdellovibrionia; order Bdellovibrionales; family JAMPXM01; genus JAYVXN01. The sequence continues at coordinate 4,385 of JAYVXN010000463.1, forward strand.
GGTGGCGCTGGCATCATTGCGCAGACGGACACTTTTCAGCAAGGACAGAGATTATTTTTGCATTTTAAGCCAGGCGATGGGGTTCCGCCGTTCAATGCAAGTTGCGAAGTGGTGAGCAAGCGCCCGCTGGAAGGCGGAGATTTTAAAGGTTCAGTTAAATATGGTGTGCGGTTTACCAATATCAATCCACAAGCGCAGCGGCATTTGAATGAATTCACGAATCGAAAGTCCGCGGCCTAAGAGAAACACGCTCGAATCCAGCACGTACCCTCGAATTGAGCGAAAAAAATAGAAGTGAACTGAGGGAGATCATGAGAATTAAATACGACAACCAAATGCGGATCATTGCCTGCGTCGTTTTTCTTTGCGCCTGCAGTCCTCAACAATTTGGTGTCACACCGGAAAAAGAAGTTTTTGCTCAGCAAGTGACCTACAATAAACAGGTCGATGTGCTTTGGGTCGTCGATTCTTCTGGTTCAATGGGTCCACGTCAAAGTTTGTTGGCCGACCAGGTGCAGCCGTTCATAGATGCCCTCAATGGCACGCAACTCGATTATCACATTGCCGTCATTTCCACTGATATGAGCGTGAACGGACAAGGCGGGCGCTTTTTGACCAACGGCCAGATGTTTCCAGTGCTAGATGCCAACACGCCAAATCTCACCGCACTGTTGAAATCTCGACTCGAAATTGGCGATACGGGATCGCCGGTCACGCGCGGTCTGGAAGCCATGAAAGCGTCTTTGACCGCACCCAATACGGATTTTTATAACAGCGGATTCTTGCGCCAAAATGCGATGCTGGCGGTTTTATTTTTAACTGACAAGGATGATAGCAGCGCCACGGCGGATTATGGCGGGTTTTTAGATCAGTTAAAACCACCATTGGCTTCTGGAGAGCGCAGTTGGCTGGCGCATGTCCTAGCGGTATTGCCGGCCGATGATCAATGCCTTTCGGCACCGTGGAGTTTAAAAATTCCGGCCCTCAAATATATAGATTTGGCCAATCGCTCAGGTGGCATTAGTGCTAGCATTTGTGCTCCGGATTTTCGCGAAACAATGACCAATATTCGCGCGCGTATTCTTGAGATCATCACCGAGTATAAACTGGCACGCAAGCCGAGTCTTGCCACTATCCATGTCTATATTAATTCAGTTGAAGTCCCTCAAGACCCGCATAACGGTTGGCAGTACAACGCCACACAAAATTCGATCCGATTTTATGGCACCGCTGTGCCTATAGCCGGCACACCAATTCGGGTCGACTTTACGCCGAGCGAATTGCAATAAGGAATGAATATGAAGATGCTGCAGAAAATGAATCTAGTGGTCATTCTCCTGGTCAGCGCGATCCAGGTACCGGCTTGGTCTGTTGAGCCCACCAAGTCGTCAGAGCCGGACAGTAAAACCTCGTCGGTTGAGCAAGAGTTGAAATTTAAAGTCGGGGATGAAACCGGCAATGAGATGAAGGCGCTAAAAACTGAGATGCTGGTGATGCGTTCTGAAAAACGAGCTCTTCACCAGGCCCTGAAGCTTTCAAAAAAATATCAGGGGACTCGTCTCGAGCCTGAAATTCTCTTTCGTCTAGGTGAACTGTATATGAGACGGGCACGCACAGAGAGATTTCTTGAAGTCCATAAAAATTCAGACCAGGTTTTGACCTTTGCGCCTCAACTCGTGAGTGATGCTTCAGAAATCCGAGAGATTCGCAATGCCGTTGAAATCTATGAAAAGCTCCAGGCTAAATTTCCACACTTTCGCAATATTGATGTCGTCATCTTCAACAATGCCTACGCACACCTGCAATTGAATGAAGCGAAAGTCTCTGAGAGTCTGTTTAATAAATTGATAAAAGAGTACGATAATTCGCCGCTGGTTCCGGATGCGCTTTTGTCTCTCGGGGAAATCAAATACTCACAGCGCAATTTCACCGTGGCCTTGGAATACTTTAAGAAGCTTCGCGATTATCCAGAGGCCCGGGTTTACCCCTATGGCCTTTATAAAGCGGCTTGGAGTTACTATAATTTGCAAAATGCGATGTTGGCAATGAGGCAGCTCGAGGAAGTGGTCAAGTTCGGCCGTGAAGCCACCCTTCGCAAGAATGATGCGAAACTGGATCTGCGCAAAGAGGCACTCAATGATATGACCATTTTTTTCGGTGAAGTTATGGTCTCCGGAAAGGCCGTCGACTATTTTAGGGACCAGTCCAAAGAGCTGGACGCGTCTCCGTATATTCTTCATTTGGTTGAGCTCTATAAACGCCATGATCGTTTGGCCGATGTCGAAATAATTTTAAAAGACTTTTTAGCCAAGATGCCAGATTCTCCGATGATCGCTTCGGCACACGACGAACTGATCTGGAACTATGAACAGATGCGCAATCGTCCAAAGGTTGTTGCCCAGCTTAATTTGCTGTATCAACAATGCCAGAAAACTCTGTCCACTCCCGTTAAAGATAAACCGCAACCAGCACGCACTGAATGCTTAGACAAAATTGCTGAGACGACCAAGAAGCTCGCGGGCAAATGGCATGTCATTTGGCGAAAACAAAATTCTTCGGTGGAACTGGGTGATAGCACGGAGCGCGCCTACCAGCTTTATTTGCAGACGGCAGATCCCAAGGATAAAGACATTCAAACGGCCCAGTATGCCTATGCTGAACTTTTGTTTCAAAGAAACAAATTTCGCGAAGCCAGTGAGCAGTATGCGGCCGTTGAACAATATCACCCTGTTAAAAAAGTCAGCCATGACGCGGATTATGCGGCTATTCTCAGCTTAGAAAAGGCGACCGCGAATAAATGGAATGACGTCGATGAAAAGCGCTTCCTTGAGCTCTCCACAATTTATCTGACAAATCATCCCGATGGTCAGTTTGTTCTCGAACTCAAATTTAAGAGAGCCTATATTGCCTACGAAAAAGGCCGCTACGATGAAGCGGCTCCGGCGTTTCGCGATATTGGCTGGAATTATCCAGCTAACGAAAAAGTTTTAAAGTCCCAAGACCTCTACCTCGACATTCTCAATATCAAAAAGGACTACCGCAATCTGCGTGAAGCCGCTCAACTCTTGATGCAAAAGCCAGGGAACGAGGTCGCACGGCAAGCCGCTGTTGAGAAGGTTTATCGTGAAGCCTATTTTGCAGAGATTCAGTCAATGGAAGAAAAAGGTGACCTAGCGGGTGCCGTGGTTGCCTATAAAAAATTCGGCACTGAAATTAAAGATTCTGAGCTCGCCTCAAAAGCCTGGTGGAATGCCAGTCAGTTGGAATTTAAAATGGGGGATGCTCAAGCCGGTGCGAATACGTGCTTTCAAATGCATAAACTCTATCCGAATTCAACCAATGGCAAAGACTGCTTGATGCGAGCGGCCCAAACTTTCGAGGCCATGGGCCGTTTAGAATGGGCGTCACGGGTTCTATTGAATCTCGCTCTTGTCGATGAGCCGAATCAAGCCAAGTGGCAAGAATTGGCTGCCGACTTTTTGGCCCTCAGTGGGGCTAAAGAGCGCGCCCGAACAATGTATTTAAAAATGAGTGAGGGGCAAAAGGGCGAGAAAGCGCTTTTATTCCTAGAAAAAGCCCAAGCTCTGGCAAAAGAATCCGGTGACACTCAAGCCTATCAGGCCGCGCGAACCAAGATTCTCACACTCGGCATTGATCCTCAGGCCAGTGAAGTGATTGTGGAACAGGCTGAGGACAAATTTAATTCAGGGGATTTGACCGGCTCCTTCAATCTCTCTAAGAAAATTATCGCCAAAGAATCACTGCCGAAAAATCTTTTGGCACGGGCTCGTTTTATTCAGGCGCGAGTGCTTGATGACGAATATAGAAAGCAAAGTGTCAAAGCTCGAGTGGACCGAATAGCTCGGGTTTTAGCGCTCAAAACCGAGAAGCTGGAAAAAGCGCAAAAGGCTTATCAGTCGACGATACATTACGGTGATACCGAGACGACGGTCAAAGCCTTACGAAAGCTTTCAGACGCTTATTTGCATTACGCACTGGCCGTGCGAACGATGCAACTTCCTGAGGATGCTTCGGCGCAAGACAAACAGTCATTCAAAGGCGAAATCGATAGCCTGGCGATTCCAATGGAAGAAAAAGGCATTGATAGTTTGAATCAGGCGCTTGAAACCGCGAAAAAAGCCCAGCTTCGCGGGGGTGTAGTTGCCTCCATTCAAAATGATTTAAATAAGCTTAATTTAAAGAAACCACAAACTGACTCAAGCCCTATTCTCGTGCCGGGCGCATATCTTCCAATGTTTAAAGTGAGCGCCTCAATGGAGGGAAAGAAATGAAATACAATCAATTAACCTGGATCGTCTGTGCACTGGCGCTCGCGGCCTGTACAGCGGCTCCGGTCAAAAAAGAAGATGGCAAAGTGAGCGGCCCTTCAGCTTCCGAAAGAAAGTCTTATTTGCAAGGATATGAGGTCATTAAATCAGACCAAGCTCCACGCGAGACATCTTGTCCGAGCCAAGCCAGTTCGATTAAAGGCTTGAACTGGAAGCAAATCGTGCCGTACGCGAACGCCTGTGTTGCCCAGAAAAACTGGAAAAATCTTGAGACGGTGGCCTTCGCCATGACTCGAGCTGAAATGAACTCGCCCTGGGGTCTTTACTACCTCAGTCTTTCGGCCGAAAACCTCGGCGAGCCAGCCCGGGCCCTTTGGATGATCGACGCGGCCATAAAACGATCTTCCGACCGTGTGGCCTTGTTTCTTTATCAACGAGGACATATCTTCGCAACTATGAAGCAAACTCAAAAAGCAATTGAGGAATTTGAAAAAGCTCTGGCGGAAGATACGCGTTTTCTCGATGCCCATCTGTTTATTGCGCAAACCTATGCGGCTGATCGGGATTTTGAGAGATCCCTGGCGCATTTTAAGAAAGCTCTTTCAATCGAGCCAAAATCACTTGAGGCGATGACCGGTTTGGCAGAATGCAAGATAGCAATGAATTTGCCGAAAGAGGCCGTCGAATATTTGGAAATGGCCGTGCAAACTCATCCCTCTTATCTCGCTCCGAGAGTTCGATTAGCAGGAGTTTATGAAGAACTTCTGAATAATGCCGAGCAAGCGCTCTCCATCTATCGGGCGCTGCGCATCGCTTTGCTTTCTGGCCAAGTTAAAGAACAGCCAAGCTTTGATATTAATGAAAAAATCAAATTACTTGAATCTAGTGTGCAAAGCGTGACGACGCGTAAACAAGCCAGTACATCTGCTCCTGGCTTGAAAGGGGAGGTGAAATGAAAATCCTAAAAAACGCATTTTTGCTGTGTTCGGTCCTGTTGTTAAGTTCAACAGTTTTCGCAAAAAAGGTGCAATACCGTAAGGTCCAGGAAGTGAATTTCGATGGCTCGGATGTTGACGGGCAAGTCCGTAATCCAGATGGCGCCTATGTTGTGCAAAAACGAGGCGTCGACTTTGCGCCACTCTATAAAGTAAAACAGAATTTTGACGATAGTATAAAGGAATCAGTGCATTACATAAAGTGACGCACATATAAACTAAAATAGTTAATCATTTTCTCACGCCTTTTCAGAAGTATGTACCCTGCGGCGTCGAAAAAAAGTCCTTCTTACCGGGGGACTGATTTATCGAGGTCTTGGAGTACAATTATGAACCGCAGAATTTATGCCAGCATCATGATTATCGCAGCCGTGACGGCCTTCCATTCCTATGGTTTTGCGCAAGCCAAGCCACAACAGCCTCCTGCGGTCAAAGCCGCTGGTGCCGCCAAACCTGAGTCGGATAAATTAGATGTTTCGGATCTGGAGAAGAAATACTGGGCTGCAAAAGACACTGACTTCAGCGTTGTGCAAAATCGCACCTACTCAAAGGCGGGTCGTTTTGGACTTTCTGCCGCCTACGGAACCACCCTGAACGACACTTGGAGCGATGGCCCTACTTATGGTGGAATATTAAATTATTATTTTACTGATCGTTATGGGGTTCAGATCGATTACACCAACACGCAATCGAAAGACAGTCAGGCCACTAGCCGACTGGCGCAGACGCAAGGTGGGTTTCCGAACCACAATAAACTCAAGCAATACTATGGTGCCTCGTTTAACTGGGTTCCAATTTATGCCAAAATGAGTCTTTTAAATAGCTCAATTATTTATTTTGATATGGCGATTTCACCTGGCCTGGGTGTCACTGAATATGAGCAGCAAATGGATATTGGTAACGCCCGAGTGACCGCACCCACCGCATCGCTTGATATTTCTCAGCACTTTTTCTTGAATCAACACTTGGCTTTGCGAGTGGATTTGAAAAACCGCTGGTTTCAAGAGGATATCATGCAGTACCGGTTGCCGGTCGGCACTTCACCGAGCTCCAGCCGAAAACTCAGTAGTGATATTAACTATTCAACCATCCTGCTTTTTGGTGTGACGGTTTATTTTTAAGGAGGATTTGGTGAAGTGCCACTTTAAATATTTATTACTCGCGGTTGCGCTGATCGCCCTACCCCTGATCGGTGGACCGGTTTACGCAAAGTCGGTGAATCCCGGTGGAATTTATTCAGAAGCAGACTTGGGAGCAAAACCAGTTGCGACAAATAATACGGCCTCAGTCGGAATCACTGGAAAGGTGACCTCTTGGGTTAAAAACGCCTGGGGTCGATTTGTAGGAGCAAGTGAACCAGAGCCACCCGCCTATACGTCCAAGCCTGTGTCGGCAGCTCGAAAAGTGGCGTCTGAGCCCGCAGCCAATTCTGTACCCAATACCAATCAACCGGTCA
>JAYVXN010000464.1:0-3451 GCA_043785085.1 Bdellovibrionales bacterium
CAAAGCAGAATTTTTAGCTCGGCAAGTATTCGAAGTCAGCCTGGCCTGGTGCGTTTTGACTCATGGCTAGATCACACTAAGGAGCTATGAGTCAGATCCCGTTAATTTTCTTTCTATTCTCCTCTGTTCGACAAGTTGGCAGGCCTTTGCGCCATTGCTGCTTAGACGGTCTCAGGAGCCGATCTATCGTCGATGCCGATACTTGTAGCAGTAGCTTTTTGGTGACAGCGTCGATGGACTTGTAAAACGGTATCCAAAGTGGAATTGCGACCACCATTTTTTTTGCGCACATGCGGTTCATGTTTTCCCAGAGGATCTTCAAGTGGCTCACCACATGAAGATTGTAAACGGGCTGCGGACCTGGGCGATAAAGTCTCGGTTCAACTTTATGATTTAAAATGCGAATTGCATATTTTCGTTCATAGCCGCAGTTGGCGCAAAACTCATTTAGGATTTCCATCTTCTGATGCTTTTTCAGTGCGTTTTTATAGCGTTCGCGGATGGTGTTGAGATATTCTCTTCTGAACTTGATGGGCATGGTCCTTCTCTTTCAATAATTTCCAGCGTTTGTTGTGATTCGCTAGATTTTATTTGAGTTGAGGGATCATGACTCATCGAGTATCACCTGCTTAGGTCCAGCCATAGTTGACTTACATTAATCACACCGAAAATGAGCGAAAACGACAGTTCTCGGCTTCGCCTACGGTGTCTTTTAATATGAGTCAATGCGCGAGCCTGGCCTGGTGACCTGAAGACAGAAATGGCCAAATTGCAGAGATCATTGACGGTTCAAAAACTCGTCCGAGGCACGCAAAACTGCCTCGCCATTTGACTTCTAACCTACTGACCTAACTCAGGTTTGTCTAGGAATTAAAGCCATGACTGATTGCTTTGGGGCTTACGGCACAGACCTTGCTTTGATCCAGGTGTCTGTGAAAGAAGTTTGAAAGGAAAATGAAAATGAGCCAATTACTCTCGAAAATGACAGCGATCTCTGCACTGTCGTTCGGCACTTTTGTGCTCGGTGCCACTGTGTTTGCTGGACAGCCAGCACCTCATACCCTTCCGAACCCTGTTAACTACTCACTCGGTAAGCCGGTCAATACTCCAGCCAATAATCTCAATGAGGCAGGAAATGCAGCTAATGATGTAGCTGACGGCGATGGCGATGGGCCTGAGGTGCTTGTGACCAAGCAACATCCACTGGCTATTGGTATTGATGCTCCGGTGGTTTTGGGTCGGAGAGGTTTAAATACCTCCTATGGACCAGAGTTTCAGTTAACTGCCCGAGTCTCAAAAGGCATCAACTTATTCTTGGTCGCAGCTCTCGAAAACGTGTGGCAGTATAAAGATCACCAGGTTATCCATGGCCATGATTGGACAACGGCGATCGATCAAGGTTACGTGAGTATTGATTTGAACGAAGCGACTGGCAAAGCAAACGTCGTCATCATTGCCGGAAAGCGCGACATCCCAATTGGTCAATTCGCTTGCGGTATGACAGTCGATAATCTTTGTGGCGAGAGTTACGATGCTTCTCGATACCCTGGTGCAACCGGGGTCTCTTTTGAGATTTCTCCCAAAGCTTTGAAAAAAATCTTTGATAAAGCGGTTATTTCTGTTTTTAAAACAGAACACGATTCATTTTCAATGCGCGGCGGAGTCGGTGCTTCAGTGACTGTGTCCAAGAAGTTTTTGGATGCCATTACGTTAACCGGAAGCTATAGCGCCATCAACCATAATCAAACGACAACCGATCCCGATACCGGTCTTGATAGCCGCTTGGTGATGCAAGAAATGCGTGCGTCTTTAGGACTCGTCTATCAGGTTTCGAACGACCCGAATGCGTTTACGGTTTATGGCAACGTGTTCATTTTCAAAAATTACGAAAATGCAGCCAATGCCCATTACTTGTTGACGGCTGGTATGAGCCGTAAGTTTGGCAAAGGCACACTTTCGCTTGAAGCGAATTTATTAGATAAAACGAGTGCGTCATTGACTGCTGGATACTCCTACCCATTCGCAGATTGGATTGATGTGGGTCCAGTCATGACTTGGCGTCAATGTCAAAGTGGAGCCCAGAATTGCGTTGGTGGTTTGTCGCCGATGTTAGTGGCTCACATTCACGTCGATGACGTGATCCCAAAAAGTTGTATGCCAGCCGGCTCAAAGCCAGCCTTGGGTGACCCCGGTTCTGGTAATTCATGCGGCGGACCATTTCGGGATCTTGGCGGCCGCGGTCCCGGAGGGAAAAAAGAGACGCTAAAACGTTTGCAGTTTTCAAAAGAATTTCTCGACAGCTATAATCGGCAAATGAAACAAAAGCAGCAATAATTGCATAACTCGGGTCAACTTGCACCAAGTTGCCCGGTTTTGTTTTTCTCGTCCCTTTGCAAAATCACGTCTTAAAGTTTATCAACTCTACTTCGGTACGAAACTACTTCACTGACTGAATGGTGATGTTAAAAGTTCCAATCAGCGCCGCGCCAGCATCTGGTCCACTCACGACCGGCAGAAAATCGACAATCACTGAGTCTTGTTCACTGGGCGGGATTGCTTTGAGGATCAGATCGTGATCGTTGTAGGCATTGCCTTTGAAATACATCTGCGTCACGAGCTCCTTGTAGCCGAGGCGTGAGACTTTGAAATGAATGTGCGGTGGGCGGGTCCAGTCAACATCGGCGGGGTAGGCACCCGGAAGAATTGTTTTAAAATTATATTGGCCGTTTTGATCAGTGATCGCCTCCCCCCAGTATTTGAAGTCGGGATCAAGGACAGCCGTGTTGGTGTCGGTCGGATTGTTGTAACGTCCACTCTCACAAGCTTGCCAAATTTCAACAGTCGCACCCGAAACCGGGGTGCAAGTGAGGTCGATGACTTGACCCTGGATGAGAATCACTTGACCTTTTGCCACGCGATTGCGACCCGGTATTTTTGTGAGATCATTGTCTTGAGAAAATGAACTTTCACCAGGGTAAAACGGACCCGGAGTTTGTGCCGGAGTCAGACCACACATCGTGGCGACGGCCTTGGAAACAGACGAAGCGAGGACGGCAGCTCCTGCGACAGTACCAGCGCCCATTTTTAAAAAGCGACGACGATTCGATTCTTTATTCATTTTATTTCCTCCTGAAGGTAACCATGAGTCGATACCCTATACCATTTATTCCAAAGTGATAAATTCTATTCTCGGATCGCTGTCATAGGTTGGATTTATGGCGTATTTGAGATCGAGGTCTCATCCTGAGACCATACTCCTTAGTCGCAAAAGAGGGAGCGCCCGCCGTCGGGTTCGACTCTGGCAGGGTGCTCATGTGGAATGGGGACTCGGCACTCATTTCCGTTTTCGATGACTTGTCTCGTCCTGAAACATTTTCGCGAAAATCTACCGCCTAGGTAATTGACGTTGTTAGGAAAATGGCGCGTTAAAGCCGGTCAAAGCGGTCTCCGG
>JAYVXN010000465.1:0-3415 GCA_043785085.1 Bdellovibrionales bacterium
CTTCGAAGGCTTCGAAAATCAGCTCTTTTGTCTCTTCAAAATCTTCAATCACTTGGTAGAGAACCCGTTCTTCGGCGCGCGAGTGAGAAACCAGCTCACTGGCGAGGCGCTTGACTAACTCCTCGCGAGTTTTTGCGGCGCCCGGACCAGTTTGCTCGATTTCGGCGAGAATTTTCTTTAACTTTTCATGATCATTTTTTAGGACTTCATAAATTAACATATTTCACCTCATTTTTAAAAAAACTCACTCAATACTAACGGAAACTCTTGCCGCCATTCCTGGTGGTTTTCTGAAGTTGGCGTGAAGGATTCGTCATAATTTGCTCATTTGGTCACACTCAGCTCCATTGCAAGGCACCACGACCTCAACTGTGATTTTTATCCACAAGAAAGTAGTGACACTCAGTTGAAAGATATGCTCGAATTTTAAGGGAGGCTCACGAAATAACGAAAGAAGGATAATTTGCCATTAAAAAAAGTTTCTGCACTGGTTTTAGCCGCAGGCCGCTCCTCACGTATGGGTGAAGTGAACAAAATGCTCTTAAACTATCAGGGCAAGAGTTTTTTAAATCGTGTCATCAGTCAGCTTCAAGACTGCCAATTGCGTGAATTAATTGTGGTGACCGGTTTTGAAGAGGCGACAGTACGAGCGCAACTTCCCACCGAGTTGCGCGTTGTGCACAATCCGTTTTTTCAATCCGGCGTGCACAGCTCAATTCAAACCGGACTGGCCGCACTCGCCAATGACAGTGATGGCTTTTTAGTCTGCATGGGGGCCGATTTGGCAATGACAGATGAGATAAACATCTTTGCTTTGACTTAAAAGAGACAGACGCGCCAGTTCTCTATAACCAGATTCAGTCAAAGCAAAGCGGCTTTCATAATCAATACGTGTAAACGCGAGATCATGCTCAAACCATGCGGCGATTTCTAAGTTGCAAAATTCCGCCTAACCTCTCGACATAAAGTTACTGAATTTTGCGCAACTGCTTGTCAGGAAAACTTTATTTGCACAGTGCTTTAGACCTAGACACCTTGAAATCACAGGGAATTTGCTAGGTCAAAATGAGACATGAAGAAAAATATTGAACGTCTTCAAGATGTTGAAAGTTTTTTTTAAATATGACCGAAATACCATACTCTGAAATGGAATCGGCAGGGACCGCTGAAAGGTGGGTTATGAAAAAATCGAATCAGCTATCTTCAATATCGGATGTGGGTTTAAAGCTAGGACTGTTTGCAGTGAGCTATGCCCTCGGTGTTCTAGTCACTCTTGGCTGCGCGAAACAAGACTCAAGCTTCTCCTTATTAGGAGCCAGTCAGAACTTTAAACAAAGCGATGCCACAGTTAATAACCAAATAGATATCTTATGGGTGATCGACAATTCACCCTCAATGAGCCCTTTGCAGCAAAACCTGACACAAAACTTTAATAGTTTCATTTCAGGATTTCAGTCAAAAAATTATGATTTTAAAATGGCAGTTACGACCAGCGATGCATACTTAGGACTGCCCTTTTTCGGCGGTTCATCAACCCGTACGAAATTTCGTGATGGCACTGACCAGACCTCACACTCCGGCTATTTTGTCATGGATCCAACAACTCCCGATCTCTTAAATGTATTTTTAACCAATGCCACTCAAGGTGCCAGTGGATCGGGTGATGAGCGGGTGTTTTCGAGCATGAAAGCGTCAATGGATAGCTCACTCAACACTGGATTTTTGCGGACGAATTCTTTTCTTGCCGTAATTATATTATCAGATGAAGACGACTTCAGTGATCCGACCCGCCCCCAGGGTAGCTGGTTGCAGTTGGACGGAATTCCCGACCATGGTTATCAGGACCCAGGTCTGGAATCAGTTGATTCCTATGTCAGCTACCTTGATCAGCTCACCGCCACAACCGGCGCAAAACGCCGCTACAACGTCTCTGCGATCACCGTTATGGACGCCGCTTGCCAACAGTCCCACCAGGCGCAATCGTCGTCAACAATCATTGGTCAACGCTATCTGGATCTCGCTCAGAAAACTAACGGCACGGTCGGAAGTATTTGTGATTCAAGCTACGCGTTGATTTTGCAGACGATTCAAAACCACATTGCAGAGTTAACGACGCAGTTCTTTCTGAGCCGCCAGCCGAATACGGCAACGATCGTCGTTCAGGTCAATAGTCAGACAATTCCGCACGACCCGACCAATGGTTGGAGCTATAATGCGAGCGCCAACTCAATTCAGTTTCACGGAAGCTTCATTCCGGCCAGTGGTGCCGTGATCGGCGTCAGCTTTGACCCGACGGGGATTCAATAATTCCCAGGCCTTAAGTATAGAAAAACAACTAGAACCGTATAAGCGCCTTAAAATGTTCGTGATTCGCCCGATAACAAGTTGGGGCGAATCACTGACAGGAGAACTCAAATGGCGCAGAACACAGCAGCAATGCAACAGGAAAACTTTCTGGTGCAAGCAGAGGGCAATCGAAAAACGATCATCCGACAGGATCGAATTTTACTTGAACCGAAGAAATGCTATATTGAAATTCACCAAAATCGATATGAGGTTTTAAACGTCAGCAGTTTTGGCTTGGCCATCACCCTGAATGGTGAACAGTTGCAGCAAATGCTGGCCTCGAAAAAGACAGAATTTTTTGAGATCCCGCTGGTTTATCTCGCAACGCAAATTCAGTTATTAAGCCTTCGCCTAGCGAGAAGCATGAAGATTGTCGAGTCACATCAGGATGATCATATTCTGGGTTTTGAAGTCATCGGAGAACCACTGACGGTCGACACCGTCAACGCGCTAGAAAAAACCACGGATGCGATCGCGTCGCAAAGTGAATACTTCACCAAACTGGCCACGGTGCCATTAGAATTTAAAACTCTTGTCTTTGAAATGAAAGATTGGCTGGAAAAATTAAAAGTCAAAATTGAAGATCTCGAAAAGTCGGGTCCAACTGACAATGCAGAGGATTTAAATCTCTATAAACGCGTGATTGCCGATTCGATGGGCGATTATCTCGGCAAAGTTATTCCTTCACGTTATCTCCACTTTCCAAATATGATTGCCAAATTGAGCGCCGAGCAAAAAGAAACTTGCGTCGCTTTTATCCGCGAGCAAATCGGCAATTTAATTTATGGCGCACCGTTTGCTGGACGGGCCTACGGCAAGCCCCGCGGCTATGCAGGGGATTTTGAAATGATGAATCACCTGTACCGCAATGAACTTGTCGGTGCGACGCTTTATGACCAATGTATGCACAAATACTTTATCGATGAACCCGCCGGACAAGCCGTCAAGAACCGCGGCTACTATCTTTTAGAAAAAATTAAGAATACGATTTTAACTTCGAAAAGCGAGGTTGTACGTATTTTATCGGTGGCCAGCGGCCCGGCAATGGAAATCCAATTGCTTTTAAAAG
>JAYVXN010000466.1:0-30230 GCA_043785085.1 Bdellovibrionales bacterium
TCACTGATCATTCGGCCTTTGTGGTGTTTTTTGCGAATCGACGTTTGAATCTTGATTTCAATTTGCAGCTCGTGAATTTCCGTGTCGGTCGCTATCAAGGAACCATGCGCGCCGCCAGTTACGAAAGCGTGGTTCGCGTTCCGAATTTAGGGGATGTTAAAATTTCCATGAATGAACCGCTTAAATACCATGGCTTCACTTTTTATCAGTCCAGCTTTCAGGAAGATGAGAGCGGTCATCCGACTGCATCGATCCTTTCAGTCAATCGCGATCCTGGCCGTTGGATCAAATATCTAGGTAGTTTTATTATTGTCTTAGGCACGATACTTTTATTTAAATCGCGGCACTTGTACGCCAAAAAACCAGAGAGGCCTTCATGAAAACTCGAAGCGGAATTTTCTGCAGCATTCTCCTCAGTTTTCTTTTTGCGGCATTGGCCGCCCCATCTGTCGCGGTGGCTGCTTCGGATCCGATGGAGGCGCTGAAATACCTTCCCGTACAAGAAGCTGGGCGAATTAAGCCTTTTGATTCTTTTGCACGAGAAACTCTTCAGTTTGTGTATGGGGCTCAACAATACACCACCCTCAATGGCGATAAACGGCCGGCCCTTGAAATCGTCATGACCTGGATGCTGGTGCCGGAGCACTGGGAAAAACAAAAAATCATGCAGATCTTGCACAAGGGTCTGAAAGATTCTTTGCAGTTCGATCCGAATGAAAAATATTTTTCGCCGGAAGAAATTCTCAGTAACCCGCGCTTGCCCTTGGTCTTTCAAGAATTGGGCGCGAAAATGCAAACGAAAGAAAAATTGGATCCTTATTATCAGGCGGCCCAGCGCTTGGAAGGGCAAATCGGTTTGTTTCATGCCATTCGTCAGGGTCGCGGCATGCACGTGGCGCCTCCCGTGAGCGGCGATAAATGGTTAACCGTCATTGAGCTCGATGGCGCCTTGAAAGAAAAATTCGCGCAATTGAGCAGTGCCTTTGTGCGGGCACTTCCGAATAGGGGCAATAATTCGGAATCAGTTAAAATCGATGAAGCCGAGCAGTCCGGCGTACGCTTAACTGAAGCGGTCAGTGAATTTATGGCTCTCGCTAAAGCGCAGCAGCCGAAAGCTTACGGTGACCCCCGTGATCTTGAAATTGAAGTTCATATGAATCACACGCAACCATTTTTATGGGCTTGGATTCTTTATGCGAGTGCGGCGATTGTGATGGCGGTGGCCTGGCAAACGGGGAAGAAGCAAATTTATTTCGCCAGTTGGGCGCTGGTCATTTTAGCTTTTTTCACCCATACCTATGGTTTTGTCTTGCGCATGTATTTGACGGGACGTCCACCGGTTTCAAATATGTACGAGTCGGTTGTCTGGGTCTCGTGGGGATCTGTGGTGTTCGGTATGATCTTTGAGATTTTACGCCGGCAAAAATACGTTTTACTTGCGGGCTCCGTTGTTGCAACGATTTGCCTGATCGTTGCAAACAGTGCGCCCACTATTCTGGACTCGAGCCTGCAGCCGCTTGAGCCGGTGTTGCGCTCGAATATGTGGCTGACCATTCACGTATTGACGATTGCCATCAGTTACTCGGCCTATTTTCTCGCGATGATTTTGGGTGATATTGGTTTGTTCTTCATTCTTCGCGGCGAAAAGCCGACGGGCGAAGTTGCGCGTGAAGTGACGTTTGCCATTTACCGCGCCATTCAAGTGGGCGTGGTTTTGCTTGGCGCCGGCATTATTTTAGGAGGCGTTTGGGCGGATTATTCTTGGGGTCGTTTCTGGGGTTGGGATCCAAAAGAAACTTGGGCCTTGATTGCACTGCTTGGCTATCTTGCTATTCTCCATGGACGCTTGGCGGGTTGGTTGCAAAACTTTGGATTGATGATGGGTGCCGTAGTTGGTTTTTCACTGGTTTTGATGGCCTGGTACGGAGTCAATTTTGTTCTGGGTGCGGGGCTGCACTCCTACGGTTTTGGAGCCGGTGGAATTCAGTACGTCCTCAGTTTTGTGCTCTTGCATGTCTTGTATGTGGGTTACGTTGCCTATGTGCATCGGGCGCGGAAATTAGCTGCCGCGGCCCCTTCGAAGGTTTAGCACGGCGTTTGCCTAGTGAATGAGCACGCGAGGCCTTCAGTGCCTCGCATCAAGCTCAAAATTCAGGCAAACTGCTTTATAACCATAAGAGCTTTTTCATCTCGCTATCAAAAAAAATATTTCCAAATGCGCGAAACTTCGTTACTTATTAGTAAGTTCGCGCATCAGTCATTTTACGTGAAACTGCTCGTCACGACTTTTAGCTAGGTTGTAGCTAGGTTGTAGTTAGGCCGAGGCAGGCGGAACACATTAGTATGTCTGGTGAGAGATCGACGTTGGCCGAGTGAATCGTTTTTAACTAAGTTTGTAAGTAAGTTTGCAATGTTTATAAACCTAAAAACATGACGAAACATCCGCGCCAGGAATTCAACTGAGGAAAGCAACTAGGTCGGTGCAAGAGTTTGCCGATCTTAAAGTGGGGTACTATGAGATCCTTGGCCCGTTCATCCTTCACGGTGGCCACCTTGAGACTTTGTCTGGTGCTGACGCTGTTTGCACTCACAGCTTGTGAGTGGGGCGACATCGGTTACAACAAAGGTTATGCGCCCGAGCAGCCGATTCCGTTTTCGCATAAATTGCATGCGGGCAATTATCAGATTCCTTGTCTGTATTGTCATTCGACCGCCGAACGTGCCAATCATGCGGCGGTGCCGAGCTTGAATATATGCATGAACTGTCACTCACTCGTGCCAGGTCCAAAAGATCATAACTACATTGCGCAGATTCGTGATGCTTACGGCAAAAATGATCCGATTCCTTGGGTGAAGGTTCACATGCTGCCGGATTTCGTGAAATTCAATCACAAGCGTCACGTCGAGCGTTTCGGAGTGCCAAATTCCTGCCATAAATGTCACGGTCAAGTGGAGGAAATGGAGCGCATCACACAAGTTGCTCCACTCTCGATGGGCTGGTGTGTGAATTGCCATCGCCAACCTGAAAACCACGCACCGGTCAGCTGTTCAACTTGTCACTACTAATTTAGGGAGCAGATTTCAGCTATGGAAAACAATCAAGATACAAAAGTTGCTCCTACAAAATTCTGGTCAGGTCTCGAGGAGTACTACGGTGACCCGGCCTTCATGAAACATGCCGAAGACGAGTTTATGTCGTCGCCGTTGAATGTCGATGATGGCAAAGATCCTGTTGCGCGACGTGATTTTTTGAAATTAATGGGTGCCAGTCTCGCGATGGCGACAACGGCCTGCGTGCGCCGTCCGGTTCAGCATATTATTCCGTATGCACAAGCACCGAAAGATGTCACTCCGGGAGAAGCCAACTATTACGCGAGCACGTGGTTTGACGGCAGCGAAGGTTATGGCTTGCTCGTTAAAACAATGGAGGGCCGCCCGCTGAAACTCGAAGGTAACCCCGGTCATCCCATGAACACCGGTAAACTTCCGGCGCGGGCTCATGCCGAAGTTTTAGCGCAATATGATCCTGATCGTTTAAAAGGTCCGGTTCGCAATTTACCAAACAAAAATCGCACCAATAAAGAGACCATTGCAACGCAGTGGGCAGATCTCGATGCGAAAGTGATCGAGGCGCTTGGCCAAGGCAGCGCCGTTGTTCTGACTTCAAGCATGCCGTCTCCATCGACCGAAGCTCTACTCGCGGATTTCGCCAAAGCTCATGCGCTACGAACCGTGACTTGGGACATGATTCCATATGATGAGGTTCGCGGAGGTCAAAAACGCGCCTATGGCAAAGAGATTTTACCGCGCTATCGTTTTGATCTGGCAAAAATGATTGTTTCAATTGATTGCGACTTCCTTGGCACTTATTTGTCGCCCACCGAATTCACGCGTGGTTATTCACGCTCGCGCCAGCCCGGGCCGGAGATGGCGCGCTTGGTAGTTTTTGAATCATTGCAGTCGTTAACTGGCTTGAATGCGGATGATCGCGTACGCATAAAGCCGTCGCAGCAACTCGATGTCGTTTTAGCTTTGATGAATGAAATCATCACGAACTTTGCCAAGGATAAATATTCGCAATTACATGGCTACTTGCAGACCTATAACGGCTTTGCTGCTAAGCTCGGCGCGGATGCGGGTTTATTCAAGAAGGTTGCTGAACAGCTTTGGAAAAACCGTGGCAAGAGTCTGGTGCTCGCCGGTGGCTTGACAGGGCAGACGGCTGAGGCGGCTGATTTACAGATGGCGGTCAATGCGCTGAACTCACTCTTGGAAAATGATGGCGCAACCATCGATCATGAAGTCGCGCCTTATAATACGCATGCCGGTTCAAATGCTGAAATGGCGAAGCTTATTGCCGACATGAAAGATGGCAAAGTGAAAACTTTGATCATCAACAACGTCAATCCCATGTACGCCTTGCCGAAAGAATCAGGCTTTCACGAGGCATTGCAAAAAGTCGGCTTGATTGTCTATGCCGGAAATTACAACGACGAAACCGGCAGCATCGCCAATTACATTGCGACGACCGGCACGTCTTTGGAAAACTGGAATGACTATGAATTGCAAAAAGGCGTTTATAGTCTGCAGCAGCCGACGATTCGTCCGATGTATGAAACCCGCGCTTTTGAGGACTCGCTGATAGCATGGACTGGAAAAGCTGCCAATGCACCGGCGCGATTAAAGGCAGCCGCGACTTTTCATGATTACCTCAAAGGTATCTGGAAATCCGAGATGCTAGCGAAGTCGACTGAACACAAATCCTTTGATGAATTCTGGATTGCAATATTGCGCAGTGGTGTCCTGCAAACGGGTGCGCATCGAGATAAAACTGGCGGAGCTCGGACGATCAATCTAGGTAATTTGTCCACCAAACCTCGCGCCGAACAAAACGGTCTTGAGCTGGTGATTTATCCCAAAGTGCATATGCTCGATGGCCGCTATGCGAATATCGCTTGGATTCAAGAATTGCCTGATCCGGTCACCAAAGTTGTTTGGGATAACTATCTGACGGTTTCACCGGCAATGGCCAAACGTGAGAATTTAAAGCAGGGCGATCTGGTCAATTTGAAAGTTGGCGAGAAGTCTCTTGAAGTTCCAGTGTTTGTGCAGCCCGGTCAACATGATCAGGTTCTTGGCTTAGCCATTGGTTATGGTCGTAAAGGTGCTGGCCGCGTTGCCAATGAAATTGGCCACAATGCCTATCAGCTGGCCAGTTTTGCCGCCGACGGAAAAGCCGTTTTCTCAGGTTTGAATGCGACCATTGAAAAGACCGGTGAGTGGTATGAACTCGCACCGATTCATGGTCACAATATGATGCGTGATGAGACAGTCACCGATGTCGATCGTCCGATTGTTTTTGAAACCACCAATGAGGCGTTTCAGAAAAATCCTGGAAGCGGGATCGAACATCATAAGCTCATTACAATTTGGCCGCAGCATCAGTACACCAAGCATCGCTGGGCGATGTCGGTTGATTTAACAAAATGTACAGGTTGCTCGGCTTGTGTGATTGCTTGCCAAAGCGAAAACAACGTTCCAGTTGTTGGCAAAAAATATATTCTTCAAGGTCGTGAAATGCATTGGTTGCGCATTGACCGGTATTATAAAGGGGCTCCGGATTCGCCCGAGGCTGTGTTTCAGCCAGTCATGTGTCAACAGTGTGAAAACGCGCCTTGTGAAACAGTTTGTCCGGTGTTGGCAACAGTCCATAACGATGAAGGCCTCAATGACATGGTTTACAATCGTTGCGTTGGCACTCGTTACTGCTCCAACAACTGCCCCTATAAGGTTCGGCGCTTCAATTGGTTCAACTACGCAAAAACTCGCGAAGAGCCTTTGCATATGGCCTATAATCCAGATGTCACGGTACGCGCGCGCGGAGTGATGGAAAAATGTACGTTCTGTGTCCAGCGTATTCGCAAAGGCACTAACGAGGCGCGTGACCGAAAAGAAAACCTCAAGGACGGCGAGATTCAAACGGCATGTGAACAGACTTGCCCAGCAGATGTTTTTGTCTTTGGTGATTTGAATGATCCTAACAGCCGCGTGAAAAAACTCTTTGAAGATCAAAGAACTTATGCGCTGCTTGAAGAACTCAATACTCAGCCGCGCGTTCGCTATATGTCGCGAATCCGCAATGCCGATCGGGTGATTGCGGAAGAAGGCGAAGGACATGGCGCAGGCAAAAGCTCAGAAAAACAAGAGCAGCATAAGCAAGAGCAGCATAAGCAAGTGCATAAGGAAGGTGGCCACTCATGATCGGACGTAAGCCTCTCGTCCTGGGAGATAAGACCTATAAGGACATTACTGACGACATTTGTCAGCCGGTCGAAAATTTTCCGACGGGAAAATGGTTCGCCCTATTTTTCTCGGCAAAATTCCTATTTCTCTTTTATCTCATCACGATCGGTATCATTATCGGCACTGGTGTCGGTCTATTGGGTGTGAATCACCCGATTGCTTGGGGTACATTCATCGTCACTTTCGTCTTCTGGATCGGTATCGGTCACGCTGGTACTTTGATTTCGGCGATTTTGTTTTTGTTTCGGCAAAAATGGCGAACTTCGGTAGCTAGATCCGCTGAAGCTATGACGGTTTTTGCGGTGATGACAGCGGGATTGTTTCCGCTGATTCACACCGGTCGTCCGTGGTTGGACTTTTGGCTTTTGCCTTATCCGAACCAACGCGGCCCTTTGTGGGTGAACTTTCGTTCGCCACTTCTTTGGGACGTGTTCGCGGTTTCAACTTACGCAACAGTTTCGATGGTTTTTTGGTATATCGGGATTGTCCCTGATTTCGCGACGATTCGTGATCGCTCCAAAAACAAGCTCCGTCGTTTGATTTACGGTGCGTTGAGCTTGGGTTGGCGCGGTTCGGCCCGCAACTGGAGCCATTACGAGATGGTGTATATGTTGCTTGCTGGTCTTTCTGCTCCTCTGGTTCTCTCAGTGCACACCATCGTATCCTTTGACTTTGCTGTGTCGATGCTCCCTGGGTGGCACACCACGATCTTCCCGCCGTACTTTGTGGCCGGTGCGATTTTCTCCGGATTCGGCATGGTCGTGACACTGCTCACCTTAGTGCGCATTGGCTTTCCGCAATTCAAAGATTACATCACCATCGATCACATGGAAGTCATGAACAAGATCATCATGATGACTGGAATGATGGTGGGCTATGCCTACGCTTCAGAGTTTTTCATTGCCTGGTACTCAGGTAATCCCTTTGAGCAATACACTTTTATCAATCGGGCGTTTGGACCTTACTGGTGGGCATACTGGATTATGGTGAGCTGTAACGTTTTTATTCCGCAGATTTTTTGGTTTAAGGCGGCTCGACGTTCGATCCCGATCATGTTTGTGATTTCGATTTTCGTGAATATCGGTATGTGGTTTGAGCGCTTCGTGATCACGGTGACTTCGTTGCACCGTGATTTCTTGCCGAGCAACTGGGGTATGTACGCTTGGTCGCGCTATGATGCGGCCATTTTATTCGGTAGCTTCGGAATGTTTCTGACCTTGTTCTTGTTGTATTTGCGCGTGATTCCAGCGATTTCAATTGCAGAGATCAAGCCAGTTTTGTTTGTCGGCAAGAAATCGACTCATAGCGGAGGTCATCATGGCTAAGAAAACTGGTGGAGTCGTAGGAATTTGGCTGGATGATCACGAGTTGGTTCGAGCGGCTGCGAAAGTTCGCGATGCCGGCTATCGAAATTTCGATTGTATCACACCGTTTCCGGTGCATGGTCTTGAAGAAGCGATGGGTGTGAAGCGTTCGTGGATTCCGTTTGTGACTTTTATTATGGGTCTCACCGGTGGTTCGCTAGGCTTGTTTTTTGAATATTGGACGTCGGTCGTAAGCTATCCGATCAATGTCGGTGGTAAGCCGTTTTTCTCTGCTCCCGCATTTATTCCAATTACCTTTGAGTGCACGATTTTATTCGCCGCACTTTCAAGCGTGGTGGCAATGATTTTAGCTTGTGGTTTACCGAAGATTGATCCGCCGATCATTGATCCGGATTTAACCTGCCATAAGTTTGCATTGATGATTCCTGAAAATGAACCCAATTATGATGCGGCTAAGGCTGAACAGCTCCTGAAGGGATTGGGAGCTCAGCAAGTGAAGCGGATTTCGGAGTATTAATGATGAAACAGGATTCAACGATAAAGAAAATCTCGTTTCTCGCCAGCGCTTTGGTTTTGGGGACGCTCACTCTGAGTGGTTGTACGAACTCAACGCACAAAGAACCCAACGTCGAATTGATTCAAGATATGATGGATCAACCAGCGTTGAAAGCTCAGGACTATGAGCCGAGTGCACCCTTGAAAGGGAGTAGTCGACTGCCTCCTGAGGGCGCTGTCCCGAGAGGTTTCAGTCCATATCCCTATCATAATGATGTGGCAATGGCTGAGAAAATGTTGAAGAATCCCGTAGCGGGCCAACTGTCGCCGGAGATTCTCAGTGTTGGTCAGAAAAAGTTTGAAACCTACTGTCTCGTTTGTCACGGACCGCAAGGGCACGGCGATGGCCCCGTTTCTGAGAAAATGGTTTTGAAGCCGGCTAACTTAGTTGGCGAAAAGATTTTGGCTGTCAACGATGCGCATATCTTTCATGTCATTACCGATGGCTATGGCGGTATGGCGAGCTATATTTATCAGATTCCAAATGATCAGGATCGCTGGGCGATCGTGAATTACGTGCGTAGCCTTCAAAAGCTCGCAAACAAGAAATAGGTGAGGACGTCAGCATGGCTCAAATGAAATCAGCAACTCACGCGCTCCCGGGTAAGTACGTTGTCTCCTCGCGGATGAAGACGATCTATTATGTGTTCAGCTTTCTTGGCCTGCTCGCGTTCGCGCTAGGTCTAGTCAATGGTGAGCCACGGATTTGGTTTTCATTCTTAACCAGCTTCTTTTTCTTTTTAAACCTGGCGATGGGTGGCTTGTTTTTTACTTCAATTCAGCATGTTTCGAATGCTGGTTGGAGCGTGACGGTGCGCCGGGTGATGGAATCTTTGACCTCATTTTTGCCCCTGGCCGCTGTGGCAGCAGTCTTTTTGCTTTTCGGAGCCAAGTATCTTTATCCCTGGTTCAATACCGAAGACATGTTGAAAGACCCGATTTTGGCGGGCAAAATGTCGTATTTGAATATTAAATTTTTTGCCATTCGCCTAATTATATTTTTCGGTGCTTGGTTGATCTTTCGGCACTTCATGGTCGGCAATTCACTCAAGCAAGATGAAACCGGCGATGAGAATTTGACCGTTAAGAATCTCGCTGTCTCGGTTGGCTTTTTGTTGGTATTTGCCATCAGCTATTCACTGTTCAGTGTAGACGCTATCATGAGTCTTGAGCCGCATTGGTATTCGACGATTTTCGGAGTCTATTGTTTTGCCGGTCTGTTTCAAGCAGCAATCGCAGCGGTTATCTTGATTACAATCTATCTGATGCACAAGGGTCTGCTCAATGGCTTGGTGAATGAAAACCACCTTCACGATTTAGGTAAATACCTCAAAGGCTTTTCTGTATTTTATGCCTACATCGGCTTTAGCCAGTTCATGTTGATTTGGTACGCGAATTTGCCGGAAGAAACTTTCTTTTATCTCAATCGTGCTGCCGGCGGCTGGATGATTGCCAGCTGGTCTCTGCTGATTTTTAAATTCGCCGTGCCTTTTCTTTTGCTTCTCCCGAGATGGGCCAAGCGAACTCCGGCACATCTCGTGGCCGTTTCGGTTTTGGTCTTGTTCATGGAGTACATTGATATTCATTGGCTAGTTTATCCGAACTTTACCATGGAAGAGTATCTGTTCTCATGGCAAGAAGTGGGCGTCTTTTTGGGTTTCTTCGGTCTCTTTTTGTGGACTGTGACTGGCTTTCTCAGTCGGCATTCGATTGTGCCCATTCGTGATCCGCGTCTCGAAGAATCAATTCATCATCACGTTACATATTAAGCAAAAGCGCCGCTTGAAAAATAGCGGCTCTGTTACTCTCCGTTGACGATATGACTTAACTGGTTTTTATCGTCAATTGTCCAGATATCGAGCTTTCCGGTTTTTAAAATTCCCCAGGCCATGGCTTTAAAATGTTTTTTCGTTGCCGTGCAATCGGCGCAGTGGCTGGCGACTTCGGTGACTTCAGGAATACTGGAGTGGCTGGCGATTTTTCGCGAACTCAAGTGTTCGCTGTCTTTATGATTCACGTCATATGAACCGGCCAGCGACGGATGGGGTGGAGTGGGATCGTCGCTCGGTTTGACGAATCCGACATGATAATGAATCTTCGGAAAATCAAAATGGAAGCCAATGGCTTCGAGGTCGGTAGTATATATATGATATTCGGAGCGAAAAGCTCGTTCGGCCGTCATAATTGCCTTGAGATAAGTGATGGCCTCATTTTTCGTAGCCTTATCAGTATACTTCGGTCGGCTACCATAAATAACAATGGCAATGACCGCCACAAAGAGCACCAATCCCGCAAAAACAATGCTGATTGAGGATGAGCCCCTATCGGCCGTTTTTAACTTTAAAGCAGTGGATCCAGGATCCTTCAGCTTCGGTTGAAGCATTTTCGCCTCCGGAAAAAAATCCAGTCTCAGTGTCGTTGGCGCGGCGGTAAGTTGTTTTCGCACCGCGCCGATGACACCGATCTCATCGGCGACCCGGACTTTGGACATGAGCGAAGAAGTTCTCGAGCCACCTATTTAAGCGTTTCAAGGTGGGCCTTTTAATAATGATGAAATCAAGATGAGATTTGACTCATAAAGATGTGTTGGGGATTTTGACAGTTGTAGGAAAGGTTGTGGATTGTGCCGCCTGAGCCAAATTCGCGATGGAATTCATGATTAAATTTATTGAAAGATTCTAAACCTTTGAAATTTCTGTCTAAATTTGTATAAATCTGAGTCTTTTACTTGCCAAAAAGGCACTTTGCCATTAAAGAAATTCGAGGTAAGATAGGACCTGTCTAGATAGTAAAAATAAATGAATAAAAATATGCTTAAAAATTTCGTCTTTAGTTCTGATTCTTTGGCTGATTCTTTGGCCCTTACGTCGCTTCTTGCTCTGAGAACAGAATAGTCATGTCCTTAGTTAGTATCGTCCTTCCGGACAAAAAAGAAATCAGTTTTGATCATGAGCCGACGGCGATGGAAGTGGCTGAAAAAATCGGCCCTGGCTTGGCTAAAGCCACCATTGGCGCTCGCTTAAATGGCAAACCAGAGATCATGGATTTTCGCACTCCTCTCAAAAATGGCACCCAACTCGAATTGGTGACCTTGAAAAGTCCAGATGCCAATGAGGTCATTCGCCATTCAGCGGCCCATGTGATGGCTCAGGCCGTTCAAGAGTTGTGGCCAGATGTCAAAGTTACGATTGGGCCGGTTATTGAAAACGGATTTTATTACGATTTCGATTCGCCGCGCCCATTTACTCCTGAAGATCTTGAAAAAATCGAAAAGAAAATGGCTGAGGTTATTGCTCGGGATCTCGAGATCA
This sequence comes from Bdellovibrionales bacterium, assembly GCA_043785085.1. Classification (GTDB taxonomy): domain Bacteria; phylum Bdellovibrionota; class Bdellovibrionia; order Bdellovibrionales; family JAMPXM01; genus JAYVXN01. The sequence continues at coordinate 11,495 of JAYVXN010000466.1, forward strand.
AACGAGAGGAATGGCCATCAGAAAAAGCCGTTCAAACTTTTACTAAAATGGGCGAAACCTATAAGATCGAATTGATCAAAGACATTATTAAAGAGCCCAGCGTTGGCATTTACAAGCAAGGCGAGTGGTTTGACCTTTGCCGTGGTCCTCACCTAAAGAGCACCGGGCAAATCAAGGCTTTCAAAATCCTCTCGCTCGCCGGAGCTTACTGGCGAGGTGATGAAAAACGCCCTCAGCTGCAGCGAATTTATGCGACCGCTTTTGGCGATAAAAAGGAACTCCAGGAATACCTGAATCGTCTTGAAGAAGCGAAAAAACGTGATCATCGCAAGATCGGCAAAGAGCTTGGCCTGTTCATGTTTCACCCCTGGGCGCCTGGTTCGCCGTTTTTCACGGCCAAGGGCACGACCATTTATAATGAATTGATCGGCTTTATTCGCGAACTCTACCGCGAATATGGCTATGATGAAGTGATCTCGCCGCAAATCTATGACGTTGAGCTCTACAAGACCTCAGGCCATTACGACAATTACGTGGAGAATATGTACTTCACTAAAGTTGGCGAGGAGTCGAGCTCCTCAATGAAGCCAATGAATTGCCCGGGTCACTGTTTGATGTATGCCAATGAACGGCATTCGTATCGTGAGCTGCCGATTCGCATTGCTGATTTCGGACGTCTGCATCGTTACGAACGAAGCGGCGTCATGCACGGAATCAGCCGGGTCCGCTCGTTTTGCCAAGACGATGCGCATATCTTTTGTACTCCCGCACAGATGCAATCTGAAATTCGCGATTTCATGGAATTGACCAATCAAGTTTACAAAAAGCTTGGCATGGGCACCTACAAAGTGTTTCTCGCCACACGGCCCAGCAAGCGTATGGGCTCAGATCAGATTTGGGATGAGGCGGAAAAGGCGCTCAGTGAAGGCCTAAAATCTTTAGATATTCCGTTTCAGATTAAAGCGGGTGACGGCGCGTTTTATGGTCCGAAGGTTGAAGTTCATTTTGTCGACGCCATCGGCCGCGGTTGGCAGCTAGGCACGATACAATGTGATTTCAATATGCCGGCCAGCTTTAAGCTCACTTATGTCGGTGAAGACAATAGTGAGCATCAGCCGGTGATGCTCCACCGGGCAATTTTGGGCTCGCTTGAGCGTTTTATCTCTATTTATATTGAACACTGTGTCGGTCATTTTCCGACGTGGCTTGCGCCCACTCAGGTGATGATCCTCAATGTGACAGACCGCCAGGATGCTTATTGCTTGGAGCTTGAGAAACTGCTTAAGGCCAAGGGTGTGCGCGTACAGTTTGATGCCCGCAATGAAAAATTGGGCTTTAAGATTCGCGAGGCACAATTGCAAAAAGTCCCCTACATGCTCATTGTCGGCGACAATGAGATGCAAAATCGTGTTGTCAGCGTGCGACTGCGCAACGGCAAGATGGAAAATAATTTAAGTATTGAAAAGTTCATGGAGGCTGTTCTCCATGATATCCGCGATCGGTTGCTGGTGAGCCCGCTATTGGGAACACCTGAAGGTGCAGCTGAAAGTGAAAACATAAACCAGGAGGCAAGCAATTAAGCCATTTAATAATTCCCGTCCGCCCGGCGCTCCGGCTGCTGGCGGTGGTGCTCCACGTGGCGACCGTTTTGGCGGTGGTGGCGGCGGAGGCGACAGAGACCGAAATTTCAAAAAGCGAGATAAAGACGGCTACCGCGTTAACCGTGAAATCCGCGCTCCAGAAGTGCGTGTGATTGACGAAGACGGCACGATGCTCGGTGTGATGTCTGTTCCTGAAGCGCTTCGGGCGGCCGAAGGCAAAGGCCTTGATTTGATCGAGATTGCGCCAACTGCCAAGCCACCGACTTGCAAAATCATGGATTACGGCAAGTTCAAGTATGAGAACAAGAAAAAAGAACATCAGGCTCGCAAGAACCAAACGGTTATCGTTATTAAAGAAGTGCAATTGCGTCCCCGTACGGATCAGCATGACCTCGATGTGAAAATGCGCCACGCGCGCCGTTTTATTCTCGAAGGCGATAAAGTGAAGGTGAACCTGCGCTTTTATGGCCGCGAGATGGCGCATCAGGAATTGGGCATGGACCTTCTCAAAAAAGTTCAAGCGTCCCTCAATGATATCGCGTTGGTCGAAGTGCCACCGAAAATGGAAGGCCGGCAACTGTTCGTGTTGTTCGCACCAGATCCGGTGAAGATTAAAGATTATGAAAAAATTCACGGCAAACAGGCTCCGAAGTCTGAAAAAGACGACGAAATAGACGACGAAATAGACGACGAAGCAGCCCAGGAAAACGAAAAAGATTAGATTTGAATCGACCGGTTACGCCGGTCGAATTTTTTCACGGAAACTGTGCCGGATAATATTTCTTCATCAGAGTATTGAGGCGATCCTGCAGGAGTAGAACGGACGTTCGCTCTCCTTGGTAACAAACCTTTCCTAAAGTTCCCTCCCAATCATAGGCGAGAAAACTCGCTCCGGTGTTTTGCACAAGTGTCACATGGTCGCTTGACCCCGGAACTCCGATTCGGGCTTCACATTGTGATTGCGTCGACGTCGCCGCCACGGCTTGGGCGGGTATCGTCAATTGGGTTAGCTCTTGATCTGAAATTTGGCCGCGCCTCACCAGATCTGAGCTTGAGGGCCCCGCTTGGTAGGCGCCGTTACTCATAACTTTGAAGCCGTAATACCCTTGGCAGAAACTGGGACTCATGGCCTCACAAGTCACCTTTTCTGAAACTGAATTCCACAGACTCAAATTCGGAGTGGGCGAAGGCGTGAAGGTCTGATGTCGACTTTTTCCTTCGCGCGGTGAATGTTCCCAGAAATCTCATGCTCTTAACCTGGTGCGAATAATCTGTTGGCCGCATGAAAAAAATCTTGGTGGTGTCTTTTGCCCTCTTGACCTTTCGAATAGCCCCGGTCTAGCGTAACTGCACGGCATGCGATGAAGTAGGAATATCGCACGTATGAAACACTGTTGCGAATTCGGGGGGATTCAATGAATGTGTGCAAAGGATTGTTTTTATCGCTGGTCATGATGGCCATTTCAGCACAGGCACAGGCAAATAATCAGGCCACCAGGCAAGTAGCAAAGCAAAGCCGCTTTTACGACGCCGATTTTCGAGCGCAGTATAACTTGGTCGATGGGCCGAAATTTTTCAGCGACTCAGGAGTTAATTTTCCGCCGTACGCGAGCATTCAAAATCAGTTGCAAGACACGGCCGCGCAACATCCAGATCTGGCGCGGGTGATTTATTACGGAAAGACACCAGAAGGTCGCGATCTCACTGTGATCAGAATTGGTCATGCGCCAAATCCGCAAGACCCCACTCGGCACTTTGCCGTGCAAATCTCAGGTGCGATTCATGGCAATGAATATCTCGGCATCGAAGATCTCTTCGCCAGCTACTTTCTTGACCACATGAGCGATCTACCGGGATTTTCAAAATTTATTGCTTCGGGCGGAGTGGTTTATATTATTCCGATCGTCAACCCCGATGGCTACGAGGCTAGGCAGCGTTCCAATAGCATGGCCATAGATTTAAATCGTGACTTTGACCAGATTGAAACCGGTGAGATGCGCTTTACGCAGCCGGAGTCAAAATCATTGGCGCAATATCTCGAGAATGATTTAGCTGGGTCTAATTTGCAGTTGCGCATGTCACTTGATTACCACTGTTGTGTTCCGGCAATGATCACGCCGGTGAGTTACATGGACGCTCAGCCAAAACCGGCTGATCAGCCCGCATTTAATGCGCTCACAGCACTGCAAACCAATACGCTTGGTTTCGATGTCGGAAATCCACTTCAGACAGTGGGCTATTTGGCTGATGGTACGACCATCGATTATTTCTATTCTAAATGGGGCACTCTCTCCTTTGCCATTGAAGGGCGACATGGCGGAGAAGCGGGAGCGCTCCTTGATCATGTGAAATTTTTTGATCAGGCTTTTATGAGCTTCGTGAGTGGGCCGGCACCCGATACTTTGGCTGCGAACTTAAGCTGTGATATTAAATAAAAAATAGTCTGAAAAACGACACATATTTTACACGTTTTTGAGATGATTTTTAGTCAATAAAAACGATTTGATCTCCCCTGCCATATTTGTGCAATAAAAGCACAGATGTTTTGGGGGGGATGTCATCATGATCGACAACACGCCAGTTGAAAAACCAAGAAAACTTGATCTTCTATGGGCCGGAATGGGACTTTTGCTCCTGCTCTTTGCAAAAATGGCACACGGCGCGGGTTTTGAGAAATCGGTGTTTTGGTCAGGGCATTACGGCGGACTAGCCGGGGCGGCTGTTTCGAGTGTCGATGGCGCCGAAGCGCTTTATTTCAATCCGGCAGGGCTCATAACCCAACCCAACGCCTCAGATCTTTCTTTAAATTTTTCTCCTATCTGGTCGACCTTCAAGGGCCCAGTCGCGGCGGATAATCAACAGGTGACTTCGATACAGACTGTGAGCCCAGGTTTTGGTCTCCTCTATGCACGAACGCTGACCGATGAGTTAGCGGTGGGCATTGGTTATTACGTCGCCGCTGGTTCAAAATCTGAATTTGACAATGTCGCTTATCCGCCATTTACGCTGACGCCGCTGGTAAAAACTGATTTGAGCGTGACGGAGCTATCTTTCGGCGCCGGCTATAAAGTAATGCCTGGCTTGCGCGTTGGTGCCGCTTGGCGCGTGGCATTTGCGAAGGCAGAATTTGCCAGCGTCTCGCGAGGCGCGACAGGTGCCGGGCCTTTGCAAAATTTAATCATCTCAGGCCTCAATGACACAAAATACGAAGGCTTTCGCTTAGGCGTTCAATATGACCTCAATGAATACTGGGGTCTTGGGGCGAGCTTTCGCAATGAACTCACCTTAAATACCGTCGGCGCCAGTACTGGAACAGCCGACACAGGAGCCGTTCAGGTGCCCATTCAGGGCGGCAGTACTGCGGTTTCCACGATCTTGCCAATGCAGATTGCAATCGGCTCGCATTATGAATTGGTACCGAAAGAATGGCGCCTCTATGGTGAATATGTTTTTACGCAATATTCTCGTGACGACGCCGTTCATATCAATGGAACAGTGAATGTTGGAGGGACGAAGGCGGCGTTGCCAAATCTTCAATTGAATTGGCATGACGAGCATAATGTGCGTTTAGCTGGAGAGTGGTTAAAGTACGATTGGCCACTGCGCTTTGGTTATATTTTTACTTCCGCAGTGACGGATCAAGGCTATGCGCGGGCTTCTTTGGTGCCACCAGGGTCGGCCCATACTTTCACTTTGGGTAGCGGTCATACCTTCGATCGTGTGCGTGGGGATTTGGCGGCTGAATACACTTTAGTGAGAGGCAGCACGACTTCGGCCTCACAGGCCGACACCAAACTCGGAGATTACGCCGTGGATGCTTATGCTCTGCACGCAGGATTAACCTATCTGTTCTGATCCCCGTAGCCTGCAGGAAACTTTTTAAATATTGGAAAATACTAACTTTTGACGGCTTTCGGCAAATCCCCGAGGGCCGTCAGAGTTTTTGGAAACTTGGGAAATTCCCTTGTCATTCAAAACTCTTAAGCGTATACGAATCCTTCGACCATCGCTCGGAAATGAGTGTTGTTCTGATTCAGGCCCCACAAGAGCCCATCAATTATGATTGGCCGCCTGCTCGGAGAAAGAGAATGTATGAAGACCAAGACGCATTCAGGCGCCAAAAAGCGCATGAAGCTTCTTCCCTCAGGTAAGGTGAAGAAGAAAACCTGTGGCATGCGCCACCTTTTGAGCAAACATAAGTCCAAAGGCAAGCGACAAGTCGGCGGAGTTTCTTATGTCCATAGCGCGAATATGAACCAAGCACGTCGCGTTTTAAATTTCTAAGGGGTTGAAGAATGGCACGTGTAAAAAGAGGCGTTACAGCTCGCAGACGTCGTAAAAAAGTTTTAAAAAGAGCTGAAGGTTACTACTCATCAGGAAGTCGTTGCTTCATTACTGCTCGTCAGATGAACGATCGCGCCATGGTATTTGCGTACCGTGACCGTAAAGTTCGCAAGCGTATGTTCCGCCAATTGTGGATCATGCGAATCAATGCGGCAGCTCGTTTGAACGGCACGACTTATTCGACCTTGATCAATGCTATGGCTAAAGCTGGCATTGAGATGGATCGTAAGGTTCTGGCTGAATTGGCTGTTTCAGATGCAGCTGGTTTTGCAGCATTTGTACAAAAAGTCGGCGCAGCTACTGCTGCTTAAGTAGCGCTTGATTCATGGTATTTTTTGATCGGCTCTCTTGCAAGGCGCGAGAGAGCTGTTTTAGTTTTTGGCTGGTTTCAAAAGAAACTTGCTCACTTCTTTGCCCCAAATCAGTCGCTCCGCAGAGCAAAGGTTGAGGTGCTTAGGCATGACTTCGAATAACTCTTCGGATGGCACTTCGAATACGAGTTTTGAAAATATAGAACAATTTGAAAGCCGTAAACGGGATCATATCCGCATTGCTCTCGACAATAAGAGCCAAGCTCTCGGGTACTCGGGCTTGGATCGCTTTCGTCTGATACACGAAGCCTTTCCAGAAATCAATTTTGCCGAAATTGACATTTCCACTCACGTTTTCGAGAGAAAAGTGCAAGTGCCGATTTTCATTAGCTCGATGACGGCCGGGCACTCGCAATCACTTAATCTAAATTTGTTGATGGCTCGCGCTGCCGAAGCACGGGGCTGGGCCATGGGTGTTGGTTCGCAACGCCGTCAGCTTCAAGACGGTAATGCCGACCAAGAATGGCGAGAGATTCGCAAGCTTTGTCCTAAAGTCCTCTTTTTCGGCAATATTGGCCTTGCGCAATTAATTCGCACCGAAACCAGTGAGATTGAACGGCTGTTGGAAACTCTACAAGCGACTGCGATGTTTGTGCACACCAATCCTTTACAAGAGAGCTTGCAACCTGAGGGCACGCCGCAATTCAAAGGTGGACTCCAAGCGCTCGAACGCCTGTGTCGAGAACTCTCGGTTCCAGTGATCGTGAAAGAAACCGGGTGTGGTTTTTCTCAAGCGACTTTGACCCGTCTGAGTGGTTTGGGTGTGGCAGCGGTCGATATCAGTGGCTTAGGAGGCACCCATTGGGGTCGCGTCGAAGGTGGACGCTCACCAGAAGGGCAAAAGCTCTATTTAGCCGCTGAGACATTTCGCAACTGGGGGATTCCGACCGTGGATTCGCTGCTAATGGCCATGGAAATCTCGAAAGATTATCAAGTTTGGGCATCAGGTGGCGTGCGTTCGGGACTTGATGCTGCTATATTGCTGGCCATTGGTGCGAAAATGGTTGGTGTTGCAAAACCCATCATAGAAGCAGCTTTGAAAGACGGTTTGAGAGACGGTTTGAGAGACGGTTTGAGAGACGGTATGAAAGTAGGCGAGCGAGTTCATGAGAAAAATGAAAACGCGTTACATGCCGTGATGGAATTATTCGAATTTGAGTTGCAGACAGCATTGTTTTGCACGGGCACCAGTAGCGTTCGTGCGCTTCAGGAGAAAAAAGTATGGGAAAAGACATGAGAGATCTTTTTCAGGGTTTTTCCAAACTCACACGTGAAGAGCGTTTTCAGAAGCTCATGGATATCGGTGCCCTTCAGAGTGAGGATGTTTCGTTTCTACGAGCCGGCGGCTTAAAGGATACTACTCTTGCTGAAAAATTTATTGAAAACGTGATTGGCTATTTTCAAATGCCTCTCGGCGTGGTCACGAATTTTCGCGTCGATGGCCGGGATTATGTGATTCCGATGGCGGTCGAAGAAACTTCGATTATCGCGGCGGCCAGCAAAACCGCAAAATGGGTCCGCGAAAATGGTGAGATCAAAACGGAAACGCTCGGTCAGTATGTGATTGGCCAAATTCAAGTTGCGCGAGTCAGTGATTTCAATCGATTTCAACGATTAATCGAAGCGAACCGCGCCGACTTAATAGCCTCAGTTAATGAAGAGGTCGCGCACGGATTAGTCGCTCGCGGCGGCGGCGTGAAAAGTCTGAGTGTGCGTAAAGTTGAGCGTGGTGATGGCGGCGATATGGCCGTGATTCACGTCTTGGCGGATCCCTGTGATGCGATGGGCGCCAACATCATCAATCAGGTTTGTGAATTTTTAAAAAATCCGGTGCAAGATCTGACTGGTGAAAAAGTCACGATGTGCATTCTCTCCAATCTGGTCGATACCAAACTCACCCGAGCAACGGTTCGTATGAAAATCGATCCGGAACAGGGACGCGCCATCGAAGAAGCCTCGCTGTTTGCTCGTCAAGATCCTTATCGCGCAGCTACCAATAATAAAGGTGTGCTCAATGGGATTGATCCGATTTTAATTGCGACCGGCAATGACTGGCGCGCGGTCGAAGCTGGCGTGCATGCCTATGCGGCTCGCAGCGGACAATATCGCTCTATCACCCATTGGGAGATGAAGGGGAGTGAGCTTGTTGGGATTCTTGAGGCGCCGATTGTGGTCGGCACTGTCGGCGGTGTGACGAAGCTGCATCCGACGGCACAAATGTGCTTGAACATGCTCAATGTCGAAAACGCTTCGCACTTGTCACGTATTGCGGCCTCGGTGGGGCTGGTGCAAAACCTCGGTGCCTTGCGGGCTCTGACGACAGTCGGAATCATTGAAGGCCATATGAAATTGCATATTAAAAATCTCACTCTGGGTGCGGGCGCATTAGAAAAAGAAGTGCCGATCGTACAAAAGAAGTTAGAGGAGATTTTAATGCTAAGAAAACGCATCTCCCTCCATAACGCCATTGAAGTTTTGCGGGAATTGCGAGCGCAGGCACCGGAGAGTGTGGCAAATTCCTGATGATCAAACTCTCGGTTCCCAGTAAGACCTTTTTACTTGGAGAATATGTCGCATTAGACGGTGGCCCCTCGATTGTCATATCGACGGCTCCGCGTTTTGAGTTACGAGTTGGGCAAAATCGAGCCGGGCAAATTCGCGCCGAGGTTCATCCGGAAAGTCCGGCGGGCATTTTGCTCGAGAGTGATCGCGTTTTTTTCAGCAAATATCGCTTTGAATTCATTGATCCGTATGATGGCCAAGGGGGCTTTGGTGCCTCAAGTGCCCACTGGGCCCTCCTCTATGCTTTTCGAAAATATAAAATGGAAAGTTCTCTGGCTTGGTCGTGGACCGACGTCCTGACCGATTATCGCAAATGTGCTTGGAATGGCCAAGGTCGCGCACCCAGTGGCGCTGATGTGGTTTCGCATCTGCATGGTGGTTTCACGTGGTTCAATGGCGCTGAGAACAGGACAGAGAATTTGAAATGGGGCTTTGCTGATTTAAGTTTTTCACTTTGGCACACCGGCCAGAAACTTCCGACCCACGAATATTTACGCGCCGAAGCGGGAGTCAGCGAAGATTCCTTGCGCGGCTTCGTCGAAGAAGCTAAAACTGCATTTAAAGTAAATGATGAACAGCGTCTTGCCCGGTCGATAACCGGTTTTGCGGAGGCATTGGATTCTATGGGCCGTGTTGCGAAACATACAAAAAATATTCTCAATAGTCTCTCCTCAGTTGCCAAGCAGGGCAGTAAACAGGTGAGTAAACTGAGTCCCGAAGAAATCCTCGTGGCCAAGGGCTGTGGCGCCATGGGCTCAGATGTTGTCGTTGTTCTGCACCGACCCAATCGGCTTGATGAACTCAAGAAATGGGCGCAAAGTGAAAGGCTGAAACTCTGTGGCACTCTTGAAGATGTCGGAGCCGGTCTTTTGATTGAAGAAGGTAAGGAATAACGAATGAGTTGGGTGGCCCAAGCGCCTTCAAACATTGCTCTGATCAAGTATATGGGCAAAACTGAAGTTTCGGAAAATCGCCCGACCAATTCCTCGCTGTCTTATACGCTTGAAAACCTATTGAGTTTTGTCGAGATGGAACTGCAGCCAGCGTCTGGCTCAAGTTCTGGCTCAAGTTCTGGCTCAAGTTCTGGTAAGGACGAATGGGCGCCGTTACCTGGTAAAAACGTGCAGCTCTCAAGTTACGGGCAGGCCCGATTCTTAAAACATTTGCAGTTTCTCAAAGACATGTATCAGTTCAAGGGCCATTTTCTCGTTCGCAGCGGCAATGGTTTTCCAAGTGATTGCGGCTTAGCGAGCAGTGCGAGCAGTTTTGCCGCATTAACGATCTGTGGCGTGCAAGCTTTGAGTGAGCTCACTGGAAAAGTCGCGCCTGCGATTTCAGAAGTAGCGAACCTCAGTCGTCACGGCTCTGGTTCTTCGTGCCGGTCATTGCTGGCGCCTTGGGCGTTGTGGGGAGCCAACACGGTCACCGCCCCGGAGATTCCGTACTGTGGTCTGCTTCACCAGGTTGTCATCGTCAGCGATGAAATCAAAAAAGTTTCTTCAAGCGAGGCTCATAAGCGGGTCACCAGCAGCCTCTTGTTTCATGGCCGACCTGAGCGGGCAGAAAAGCGGCTAGCGGCACTGGTACAGGCTCTGCGACAGAAAAGCTGGTCGGATGCTTTTGAAATTTCCTGGGCTGAGTTCTGGGATATGCATGCCTTGTTTGAATCAGCGAAGCCTTCTTTTGGCTATATGAATGAGGGTTCTCTGGCGGTTTTGCATTATGTGCGGGATGAAATTTGGGGTAAACGCGGCGATGGTCCGCTAGTGACTATGGATGCCGGACCCAACGTCCATCTTTTGTTTCGCCCCGAATCTCAAGATCTCTACGATGAAGTGCAGCGGCAGTTGCGCAAGCGCTTTGATATTTTCTCAAGCCGCGGAGTTATGCAATGAGTCCGCTGATGCAAACGCACGTCTATGGAAAGTGGATTCTCGCAGGAGAACATGCGGTTTTGCGAGGCTGCCCGGCGTTGGTATTTCCGTCGTTTGCGCGAAGTCTTGAACTTTCTTTTTATGCCGCCAATGAATCCGTTAGTGAAACATTGCATGCCGACTTCGGTGGCGAACTTGGTCGAGAAATGTCGCTGATTTTTTGGAGCGTCCTAGAAAAAGCCCTCGAGACTGTCGGCCATGATCGGCATGAAATCAAAGGCCGCTTTCATTTGGTCAATACGATTCCCCTCGGTGCGGGAATGGGCGCGTCGGCAGCTCTTTGTGTCGCTTTGGGAAAATGGTTTTGCTGGCGCAATTGGGTTTCTGAGGCAGATTTATATGAATTCTCTCGAGGTCTTGAAAATCTGTTTCACGGCGAAAGCAGTGGCGTTGATATTGCCGTGGCATTGAGTTCGCAAGGCCTGCATTTTGAGCGCAATGCCAAACGCTATCCGGTGATTCCGAAATGGGAACCGCAATGGTACTTGTCATACTCCGGGAAACGGGGCGTGACTAGTGAGTGTGTCAATAAGGTCAAAGGCCTATTTGAGAAAAAACCGCGCAGTGCTGAGCTCATTGATAAAGACATGCACGACGCCGTTTTGATGGCCGAAGATTCTTTATCACGAAATTCGGAAGAAGAAGGCTTTGAATTACTGGCTGATGCCATCAATAAAGCGCGCAGCTGTTTTGAGCGCTGGGGTCTCACCAATGGTGAAACCGGCACGCAGATGACTCGTCTTCTCAGTCATGGAGCCGCTGCTGTTAAACCGACGGGATCTGGAGACGGTGGATTTATATTAAGTCTATGGCGAACTCCGCCGCCAATCGAAATCGCGGCAGAGTTATTGTTTGTCGGAAAAAGCCTTTAGGTTTACTTCGCGTTGAAATCTAAAACTTCAGAGAAGTTTTCGGTTTGCGTGATGTTCGTATCGGCATTGCGAATGCGCTGATGTTGAAGGATTAAACCCATGCCACACATTCTTTGCATCAGGCCCGGGACATCGCCGGCCGTGTCGGCCTTGCTGTTAAAAGAGAGAAAATAATTCTCAATCATTTGCAGCTTAATCGGTGTCGGCGCCACCGGAGCTGCCGCACTCAAATTATTTTCCGCATCGAGGCAGATTCCGGTTCCAGACGTGAAAATAGTTAAAACGGTGGCTGGGACTGTGATGCCTGAATCAAGCGTGTAGGAGACATCCGTGCGCTTGTAGGTCACAGTTGGGTCAATCGTACTGAAAGTACAGTTGTGAATCTTAAAATCCTGAATGGTTCCGGTACCGGAAACAAGTTCGTTTTTCACACAACTAAGGCCCTGGCGTTTCAATGCGTCTGGGTCAGTGAGAGAGCAGCCAGTTTTATTGATGACCGCATTAGCCGTTTGCAATGAACCATCTGAAGACTTTGCCTGCGCATATGTTTTTCTTAAATCAACATTGCCCGGGTCAGTGGCGTTGAGAGCGGTGACTTCCAGAAGATACTGGCTCTGAATATCAAGGCCACCGAGGTAAAACTGGCGCTCCATTACTTTTTGTTTATAGCCGACTTTGATCATGGGGTGCAAAGCCTTGGCAACAGTCACTTGCTGACCACAGTGCTGGTCAAAAAAAGCCTTGCTGGTTGGGCCGTCGTAATCACTATTAACCGTGGTGATTTTGCCAGACGGCTTATAGATCGATGGACCACTCAAAACATCCGCTGTAGTCGCATCATTTTTTGAGCATCCGATTGCCAGAACTGCTGCCAAACAGGCAGTGGTCAGAATACGCATCTTGTCCCCCGGTGACTGTAATTGAAGTTGATATCTATCGTGATTTTCACTGACTTGGCAAAGTTCAAAGCCGGTTGGTGAAATTATTCCTGCTTGACGCAATGCGTCGTAGTGCCTCGCTGAGCGAAACTGTACATCGCTAAACTGGCGGCAATGGTCGCATTGAGAGATTCAATTTGCCCCTGCATCGGTATGGTCAGGCGCTGCATTTGAATTTGCTTTGGTAGGCCACGACCCTCTTCTCCTAAAATCAAGCGCGCAGACTTCGGCCAGTGAAACTGCGGTAGATGCGTCCCGTTCATATCTAAGCCGAAATAGCCAGCGCCGCCTATGAGCTCTTCAATCGACGGGCCATGCACGAGTTTGCTCATGAGGGTTGCACCACTGGCCGCACGCACAGCTTTGGGATGAAACGGTGAGGCGCATTCTTTAAGCAAGATCACCTGAGTAACGCCAAAAGCGACGGCACTGCGAAGGAGGGCGCCGAGATTGGAGGGGTCACTGAGGGCACAGGCGATTTCCAAACCCTGAGGGGCGGCTGGGTTCCAAGTTGCAATCTCGGGAGTTTGGCAAACCAATATCGGATGCTTGGTGCCGAACACATCCAATTCTTTATACAGTGCTTCGCTGAGCGAAGTGGTGCGTAGAGCATTGGCTCCGGGAGGAAGAGTCTGGTTTTCAGAGAGCAAAAGATCCGTACACAGGTGCGGAAAGTTCTGAAGCGTATCGCGAGCCGCTTTCGCGCCAAAGACGAAAAACTGTCCTTGTTGCTTAATGCCTTTGCTAGCGAGAAGTTTCAGCCAGCTTTTAAACTCCGGATTTTGCAGACTAGTGATTTGTTTCATCAGCCATTGTTTTTGATCGCGAATCCGTTCGTTGTCAAAGCTTCAGGGGTATTTGCGCAATGATTTCAGTAGCGTTGCGCAGATGAATCGTTTTTAATTTAGGCGGGAGGTCGCATGCGGCTTATTTGCAGTTTCTTTTTGCTGATCGGCTCTTGCGCAAGTGCTGGAGAAAAAGTCCGTGATCTGGTCATGGCCGGGCAAACTCGGCATTATCGGGAGTTCATTCCAGCGGATTGTGCAAAAAAACCTTGTCCGGTGATCTTTGCCTTTCACGGTGGTGGCGGTGATGCGGCTGGTGCTGAGAAGATGTTTGGCTTTCAGGACCTCGGTGAGAGTGCCGGCTTTATCACGGTGTATCCCGCGGGACTCAGCCGCAATTGGAACGATGGTCGCGGTGAAGTCGGAGCGACGGCAGATGATCTGGGCTTCTTCGATCTAGTATACAAAGATCTCGCGGCTCATGCCCAAATCGATTTGAAACGGGTTTTCGCGACTGGAATTTCAAACGGTGGCATGTTCAGTTTTCGCCTGGCTTGCGAACGTTCATCGGTTTTTGCAGCGGTGGCGCCCGTTGCCGCCAATATGACCAAGTTTTTAAACGAGCATTGCCATCCGCCAGTCGGTATCTCGGTTTTTAATATCATGGGTGATCAAGATCCCATTATTCCGTTTAAGGGCGGGCAAATTAAGCTGCCGTTTCATTGGGCGCGCAATCGCGGTGAGGTGCTCTCGAGCGATGAATCCGTGCTTTTTTGGAAAGGACTCGATGGCTGCTCAGGTGATGCCTCGGTCGCTCGATTGGAAAAAGACGCCTCTGATCCAACTGCTGTTCGTAAAGAGCTGTGGGGGAATTGCAAATCAGGTGTTGCGGTTTCGCGCTGGGTGATTGAAGGCGGTGGTCACACATGGCCGAGCGGGCCGCAGTATTTGCATGAGCGGATTGTTGGGAAAGTGAGTCATCGCTTCTCGGCCGCAGCAGAGATTTGGAGTTTTTTTCGCGAGCATGCGAAGAAGTAGAGGTGGTTTTTTCGCCATGAAAAACTTTGCTGCAGCCCTACCTTCAGCGCTTGAGGTAGGGGTGCAGCAAAGGTGAAATCTTCGGTCATTCTAAGGGGGCCCTAATCCACCATATCTGAAAACGGCAGCAACGGCGCTGCTTTGATTTTCTTAAAAATCAAAAGCCGCCGCTCATGTGGTGTCTCTGGCAAACTGTAGGCGATGTCATTTTCCAAAGTGAAATACTCGCCCCATTGATCCAGCGCCATTTTGATCTCGGGATCCACATTTGGTCCCTTCATCAAAAACACCCGGCCACCGGTTTGCACACAGCTGATGACATTGCCTAGAGTATTGCGAGCGTCTTCCACAGCACGAGTGATGACGCCTTGAACGGGATAGACGAATTCTGGATTTACATTGCGACCGATGATATCGAGTTCGGGTAATTTTAAGTCGTCACGAACTTGCTTTAAAAAATCAACGCGCTTTTGCACGCCTTCGGCCAAAATAATTTTTTCATTTGGAAAAACGATCTTTAAGGGAATCCCGGGAAAGCCTGGGCCCGTGCCCATATCGAGCAGGGGAAAGCTCAGCTGTGTCACTTGGCTGACCATCAAACTATCGATGAAATGCTTAATCGCAACTTCGCGCAGTGTCAGAAGGCGGGTGAAATTTTGCTGCTTTTGATTTGCCATTAGTAATTCATAAAAGCGCGTCAACTGCTGGCGTTTTTTATGCGGAAAATCTTTAAAACCATGATTGCGAAAAATCGCGTAAATGCGATCATCCGCTTCGCCAAAACTAAACGACTCTGTCGGTTTCTGATGAGCGGGCTTCTTATGAGCAGTTTTGAAGCCGCTTTTTGCCGGAGCTCGGTCGGTCGGGCTGGTCTTTTCTTTAGCTTTAGCTTTATCTTTAGCTTGTTGCCGCTCTTTGAGAGGGCTCCAATTGGACTGATTCTTGTGCGCCATGTTGGCAGGAATACTAATTGAAAACTCCGCCTAAATCATTCAATAATTGCTCTATGTTAAAAGAAAAAATTGAAGCAATACGTGTTGAAGCAATGAGCGCATTTCAGAGTGCGCAAACAACTCAGGATCTTTACAATTTGAAGGTGCAGTTTCTCGGTAAACAGGGCAGTTTTTCAAATGTCATGAAAGAGATGGGAAAGCTCACGGCTGACGAGCGGCCGGTGTTTGGTAAACTCGTCAATGACGTCAAGGTTGCCCTTGAAACCGCCTATAGCACCCGCTTTGAAGCTTTGAAACAAGCGGAGATGGATGAAAAACTCCTGACTGAGACGCTTGATTTGACCCTGCCGGCTGCTGAGCACGCTTTGGGTAGCCAGCATCCGATTGCCATCGTCATTGATGAAATCACCCGCATTCTGATGCGACTAGGGTATTCGGTGCGAACCGGGCCTTTGATTGAAAAAGATCGCTATAATTTTGAAGCGCTCAACATTCCCAAAGATCACCCAGCGCGCGATATGCAGGATACTTTTTACATTGATGCGAATCACGTCCTGCGCACGCACACCTCGCCCATTCAGGTGCATGTTCTGGAAACCGAGAAGCCGCCGCTGCGGATTCTCGGAGTTGGACCAGTTTTTCGCTGTGATAGCGATGTTTCGCACTCGCCGAATTTTCACCAGATTGAGGGCATGATGGTGGATGAGAAATGCTCGATGGCCGATTTAAAGGGCACGATCAGTTTTTTCGTGCGTGAATTTTTTGGTAAAAATCTGAAGACGCGTTTTCGCCCGAGCTTTTTTCCGTTTACTGAACCATCGGCTGAAGTGGATTGCCAATGTCCGATTTGTACGGGCAAAGGCTGTCGGATGTGCAAGCAAAGCGGCTGGATTGAAATCGGCGGCAGTGGTCTGATTAATCCCAATGTCTTCAAAGAGGCTGGGGTCGAATATCCGCGCTGGAAGGGTTTTGCCTTTGGCTTCGGTATTGAGCGCATGGCGATTATCAAGTACGGCGTTGAAGATATTCGCTTGTTTAATGAAAATGACGTGCGTTTCTTGCGCCAGTTTTCAACATGATCTTTTTGAAATGTGAGTTGATATGAAAATTTCTCTGAAGTGGCTCCAGGACTATGTTGATATCGCGGATTATATGGCGAAACCCCAAGAACTCGGGGCCATCCTTACTGCCGCTGGAATTGAAGTCGAAGGTATCGAAAATCTGGCCAAGCAATTTGAGAATGTCGTGGTTGGCCACATCCTCGAGCGTGGCCAACATCCCAATGCGGATCGTTTGACGCTTTGTCAGGTTTCAGTGGGTGACGGCAAAGTGATGCCGATCGTGTGTGGTGCGACCAATCATAAAACTGGAGATCGCGTTGTCGTGGCTTTGCCGGGCGCGCTTTTGCCAGGCGCTTTTGCTATAAAGGTTTCAAAAATTCGCGGCGTCGAATCTTACGGTATGCTTTGTTCCGAAAAAGAACTGGGCTTAAAAACCGAGAGCGAAGGCATTTTGATTTTGCCTGCCGATGCTCCGGTCGGCCGCTCGTTTGCGGAATTCATGGGCTACGATGATATTTTATTTGAATTGAAGGTCACCCCCAATCGCGCCGATTGCCTCTCGCATTTTGGTTTGGCGCGCGAGATCGGCTGTTTAACGGGGCGGGCGGCGCAGTTTCCGATTGAATCGTTTCAAGAAGAAAATGAGAGCACGGCAGAGATGATCCAACTCGAGGTGAAAGCGCCTGAACAATGTCCCCGTTACGGCGGCCGCGGGATAAAGGGAGTAAAGGTTCAACCCTCTCCTTTGTGGTTGCGCAAGCGCTTGGAAGCCGTTGGTCTTAATTCGATCAACAATATTGTCGATGTGACGAATTTTGTGATGCTCGAACTTGGTCAGCCATTACATGCCTTTGATACACGCGAGTTGAAGGGGCGAAAAGTCATTGTTGACCACGCAAAACCTGGCGAGAAGTTCACGACCTTAGATGGCACGGAGCTGACTCTATCCGCTGATGACTTAACCATTCGAGATGCCGAGCGGACTGTTGCGCTAGCCGGTGTGGCGGGCGGTAAGAACTCGGGCATTCAAGACGATACGACAGATATATTCATTGAGTCGGCTTATTTTACGCAATCTGGAGTGCGAAAGACTTCGCGTCGCAACGGGATTGAAACTGATTCTGCGTATCGCTTTTCACGTGGTGTGAATCCTGAAGCTATTCAACTTGCTTTGAATCGCGCGGCGCAATTGATTCAGAAGTTAGCCGGCGGCCATATTCTCGGTCAGCCCTATGATTTTTATCCGAGTCCGATTAAGAAGGCTGCGATCGACATTGATCTTGAAACTCTCACGGGCCGCTTGGGCTATAAAGTCGATGCCGGTAAGTTTGAAGACTGGATGAAGCGACTGGGATGCAATATCCAGCCGACGACGCCAAATCACTGGCAGGTGACACCGCCGACATTTCGCTGGGATTTGAATATAGATATGGACTTGGTGGAGGAGTTTGCGCGCCTGAATGGCTATCAGCATATTCCCGAAAACCTGCCGGCTCTGAATATGGAGCCGACACCGCAAGACGCGATGTTTACCCATGAAGGAAAATTGCGCCGTCTTTTGCAAGCTGAAGGCTTTTTGCAAGCTGTGAATTATGCTTTTGTAAATCAGGCGTTTCAGGAAAAATTTCTTGGCATGCCAGAGCGTTTGCAAAGAACAGGTCTTGGTGTTTCAGCAAAAGCTGTCGCTATTGTGAATCCGCTCAATGAAGACATCAACGTCATGCGCTTATCGCTTTTGCCGGGTCTTCTGAAAAACGTCATTCACAATACGCGTCAGGGCAACAGTCAAGGTCGCTTATTTGAGATAGGCATGACGCTCCTCCAAGAAGAAAAAGGTTACCGTCAGGAAAATCACCTGGGCTTGGCGCTCTGGGGGGCAAATACGGGCCTTTGGCAAAAAAGTGAACCGGCACCGTTAGTTTTTGCTGCTAAGGCCGCCATTGAAAATGTCTTACGCTCTTTTGCCATTGCCAAATGGAAGTGGGTCATTGCGACTGAAACCAAAGAGGCGCCGGAATTTTTGCACCCCGGGCAATGGGCGACACTTTTTATTGAAGGTAAAAATGTGGGATTTATCGGCACCCTCCATCCGAGTGTTCAAGAAGAACATAAGATTCGTGAGTCGGTTGCAATCGCTGAATTGAATCTTGAAAAAATTTTGCAAGGTCAACCGCGCGCAATTCGCGCTAAATCGATTTCAAAATTTCCAGCAGTCGATCGTGATATTGCTTTGCAAATGCCCAGTGAATTAAGTGCGGGTGAAATCGAGGAGCAGAT